>DASWNB010000001.1:0-2878 GCA_036399455.1 Flavisolibacter sp.
GAACCTCAAACTTCAAACCTCAAACCTCAAACCCTCTTATATTTGCAGCCTTACGAGAGCTATATGAAAGACAAGATATTGGTTATCGGCGCTTCGGGGCAAATAGGCGTGGAGCTGACATTGGCGCTGCGCAAGATATACGGGGCAAATAATGTAATTGCTTCCGACCTGCGCGAAGAAAATGAGCTGCTGCACGGCACCGGTCCTTACGTGAGCATCGACGTTATGAACAAGGAGATGCTTCATGTGCAGGTGATCCGCCAGAACGTAACGCAGATCTACCTGCTGGCAGCCATCCTTTCCGCCACCGGCGAAAAAAACCCCGGTCTTGCCTGGCACCTGAACATGCAAGGATTGCTCAATGTGCTGGACATTGCCCGCGAGGAAAAGCTCAAAAAGGTGTACTGGCCCAGCTCCATCGCCGTGTTCGGCCCTACCTCGCCCAAGCGGGACTGCCCGCAGCAGACCGTTATAGAGCCCATAACCGTATATGGCATTTCGAAATACGCCGGAGAGTTCTGGTGCAATTATTACTTCCATAAATACGGGGTGGATGTGCGCAGCCTCCGTTATCCCGGTCTTATCTCCTATAAATCAGCCCCCGGCGGCGGCACTACGGATTATGCCGTGGAGATCTACCATGAAGCGCTTGCCGACAAGCATTACGATTGCTTTCTCGATAAGGACACCTACCTGCCCATGATGTACATGCCCGATGCCATCCGGGCCACCATCGAGCTGATGGAAGCGCCAAAGGAAAATATCACCACCCGCACCTCCTACAATCTTTCTTCCATGAGCTTTTCGCCCGCCGAAATTGCCACAGAAATAAAAAAGCACATCCCGGATTTCACCATCAGCTACGCCCCCGACTACCGGCAGGACATTGCCAACAGTTGGCCCCAAAGCATCGACGACTCCGTAGCCCGCAACGACTGGGGCTGGAAACACGAGTATGATCTGGAGAAGATGACGAAGGATATGCTGGAGAATTTGAGTGGGGATGACCGATGAACGAAGGAAGCTGTTGGCTGGTAGCTGTTGGCTGTTAGCAGTGCTGTACATGCGATAGTGATCCTGCGCAAATTCATGTTTAAGATATGTACTGCTTATAGGCTGAACGTGCACGGGCCAACAGCCAACAGCTATCAGCCAGCAGCTTCTCTGCCTCCCTTTACGGCTTTGCGTGAAACTACTCCCTCACTAAATGCTTATCAAACCCAAGCGCCACTAGTTCTTCGAAAGCAGCCCAAACGTCATCCGGGATGTGCTGGGGCGACTGGAAGCCTTTGGCGGGATAGAGCCTGATCCTTTGCAGGTCGCCGGCCATGATGTTGATGACTTTCTCCAGGGGGATATCATCGCTGGGATATTCTTCGAAGGGGATCAGGGGAGAAGTGACCATAAGCTTCTTGCCCGGCCATTGCTTTTGAAAGGTGGCATAGCTCCTACGCTCCATGTAAGGTTTTTGAACAAGGATAAAGCTTTCAGGATCCATGTTGTGCTGCCGGAGCAGCTCGCGGGTGAACTGTATGTTCTCTCCCGTATTGCCCGACCTGTTTTCTACCAGGATGGCTTCTTCGGGAACGCCCCTGCGCCTCGCAATGGCGGCAAACAGGTCGGCTTCGGATTCCGTCCACATCTCTTTCGTAAAATTTCCCAGCCCGCCCGAAAAGATCAGCAGAGGCGCAAATCCCTGCAGGTACAGATCGGCCCCACGCTCCGCCACACGCAGGTCATGGCTGCCCAGTACCAGTATGCAATCCGCTTTCTCTAATTGGTGCTTCATCTGGTGATAGTCCCAGAGCTTTTTTGCGAGTTGAAGGATTTGGTTGGAATTCATGGTTGAAAGTTAACCACAAAGACGCGAAGAAGCTGTTGGCTGATAGCTGTTGGCCTGTTCACGTTCAGCCTATGGGCAGTATGTACCTCAAACATGAATTTGCGCAGAATCGCTATCGCATGTACAGCACTGCTAATAGCCAACAGTTATCAGCTTCCTTCGGCTATCGGTTAACCAATCCCAAGTACTTCCTTCATCGAAAAAACTCCCTTCTTATCAAAAATATATTCCGCTGCTAAAATAGCCCCCGCCGCAAAGCCTTTGCGGTTATGGGCGGTGTGGATGATCTCGATGTCGTCTACATCGGAGCTGTATTTTACGTGGTGGGTGCCGGGGGCAGGATCGGTGCGTTCGCTGATGATGGTGAGCTTTGAAGGGTCGTTGGTAGCTTCGTTGGCCCAGGAAGATTTGCGGGGCAGCAGTTGAAGGATTTGCCCGGCAAGAGTAACGGCCGTGCCGCTGGGTGCATCCTTTTTTTGCGTGTGATGGATTTCTTTTAATGTGACATCATAATCGGGCTGAGAGTCCATCAGGCGGGCAAGAAGCTTGTTTATTTCAAAGAAGATGTTGACGCCGATGCTGAAGTTGGAGGCGTGCAGGAAGCTGCCTTCTTTCTCCTTGCAATATTCCTTCATCTCCGGCAGGCGCTCGTTCCAGCCGGTAGAGCCGCTGACCACGGGAATGCCGAAGTCCAGGCATTTCTTTACGTTTTCGCAGGCGCTGTGCGGACTGGTGAATTCAATGGCCACAGCGGCCTTCGACAGGTTTTCGCGGGTGAACTCGTGGGCATTGGAAGTATCGATTTTCAGAACCACTTCGTGGCCTTTCAGCAGGGCCAGTTCCTCAATCATGTGGCCCATCTTGCCATAGCCGATCAGTGCAATTCGCATAAGGATTATTTAAAAGCAAGGATGATGCTGACGCCATTGGTGCCGGCCATTTCGCTGTAGCCGGGACGGATACGCAGTCCCAGGTCGGGAGAGACGTCAAAGCTTTTCAGGTGTGCGTCCACGGTAGCGTCCACCACGTTCAGTC
>DASWNB010000002.1:0-6901 GCA_036399455.1 Flavisolibacter sp.
TCGGCCTGCCCAACGAGCACCTGGCGGCAGGACATATAGAGGAGCTGGCCAAGCCCACCTATGCCACCTGTCTTGGTCTCATCCTGAAAGGATACGACGATTACGAACACAAGCGCAAGCAGTTCGAGCACACCTTCCGCAAGGTGGAAGTGCCCGAAGGACTGAAAAGCGTTGTTGAGGAAGAAGAGGAGCAGCCCGGGGAAATCACGGCTACGGCAACAGCCACCCGCCGCAAGGGCATGTCCAACTTCTGGGGCAAATTCAAAACCAGCCTGATTGAAATGTTCAAAGAAGAAGAAGACCACAGGCTGTGAGAAGGAAGCTGATAGCCGATAGCTATTAGCTGATAGCCAACAGCCAATAGCCTCCAACAAAAAACATTCATCCATTTGTTAACAGCAATCACGAAGTGAAAGCACAAATCAAATCTTATGATCCATTTTGATCTCCCCAAGGAGAAATCGTCGATAATTAAAGTGATAGGCATCGGCGGTGGCGGAAGCAATGCCGTCAACCACATGTATAGCCAGAACATCGAGGGCGTGAATTTCATCATCTGCAATACCGATGCGCAGGCCATTGCCCTTAGCAATGTGCCCAACAAGGTGCAGCTGGGGCCCCATCTTACACAAGGCCTGGGCGCAGGCGCCAATCCCGAGATCGGCCGGCAGGCCACCGAGGAATCGCTGGAAGAAATCAAGCGCATCCTTGAAGTAAACACCAAGATGGCCTTTGTAACGGCTGGCATGGGCGGTGGAACCGGTACCGGCGGCGCTCCCATCATCTCCAAGATATGCAAGGACCTGGGCATCCTTACCGTGGGCATCGTTACCACGCCTTTTTCCTACGAGGGACGCAAGCGCCAGCAGCAGGCCGAGGAAGGCATCAAGAACCTGAAGCAGTATGTTGACACCCTGCTGGTGATCTCTAACGACAAGCTGCGCCACCAGTTCGGCAACCTGAAGATGCGTGAAGCTTTTGCAAAGGCGGATAACGTGCTGGCCACCGCGGCCAAATGTATCACCGATGTGATCAACAGCACCGGGCAGATCAACGTGGACTTTGCCGACGTATGCACCGTAATGAAGAACGGCGGCGTAGCCATACTGGGCAATGCGGCCTGCGAAGGCGAGAACAGGGCGCAGAAGGCCATCGAAGAAGCGCTGAGCTCACCGCTGCTGAACGACAACGACATCCGCGGCGCCAAATGGATACTTATCAACATCAACTCCTCGGAAGGCGAGCATGAATTTACCATGGACGAGGTGGAAGTGATCCAGAACTACCTGCTTAGCCAGGCCGGCGAAAACACCGACGTTATCCTGGGCCTGGGTTATGACAATACGCTGGGCAACAAGATCGGTATTACGCTGATAGCTACCGGCTTCCAGTACAAGGACCCTTTTACCACCAGGAAGGAAACGCCCAGGACCGAACCCCAGAAAGAAGAGAAGATCATCATGACCTTGGGAGAGCAGCCCTTCCCAAAGCCGCAAGCCACCATTGAACCCGTGGAAGATGTACTGGCCCCCAGGCTGGTAGAAGAAAACTTGCAGGAAAATTTTGAACCGGAGATGCTGGATATTAAAAATGATGACTTACATTTAGGCTCCGTAATCTTTGAGGAGATTACACCCGAAGAAGACGAAGAAGCGCCTGTTCACTTGCAACTCAAGATCAAGGACGAAAAGGCGGAGGCCGAAGAAGAAAAGAAAGAATTAGAGAAGAAAAAGCAATGGCTCGACAATCGCTTTGAAGAACTACGCCAATCCATTTTATCCAACCCCAATACAGCATCGAAACCCGGCTCAACGCCGGCTCAAAATAGTACTCCGGCGTCTGCAGCGTCGGGGGGTTATCTGGCCAGACCATCCAATATTTACGCAGAGTCCAAACCTGAAGTGTCAACTTCTAAGCCTGCAGAAGAACCGGTTCCGAAACCAGGTGCAAAAGTAGAAGATCCGGAAACTTTCGACATGCAACTGGTGATACGGAATGACATTCCGGCGGCGGAGGTGCCAAATGGCGATCAAACTCAAAACCCAACAGCAAACCCCCAGGTAGAGGCACCTGCTTTGCAGGACGAGTCCGGGGACAAAAAAAGGACAGCCGAACGACTACAGAAACTGCGCAATCTGTCGTTCAACCTAAATGCGGCTGACCCAAACAACGAGTTTGAAACAGTGCCGGCATACATCCGCCGCAACATGGAATTATACAACACGGTCTCCTCGGTTGAAAATTTCTACAGCAATTACACAGTAAACGATGATGGCAAGGGTACTACCCAGAGAAGTACCATCAATACCTTCTTGGATGGCAAGAAGCCGGATTAGATCCATGGATGACGTCAACCGCCAAACCCTGTCGATCCGGCCCGCCTGAAAACCGTTCAATTTTAAGCCACTGTCCGCCTTGCAAGTTCTGGCAAACGGACAAAGAACACGGCTTGTGTTTTTAGTTGTTCCCCCGCTGCTTGCAGCGGGGGTTTTTTTGTTCGATGACCGATGAGAGATAACCGATGACCGATGGTTGTTTATAGAGCATTATTTGTTTCGATAGCGGGGATGCCAAGACCTTGCTTGTTTATTTCAGGAAAGATTAAAAAGCGTTCCTCTGTTCCTGTAATACCATTTTAAGTTTCCTGGTTAACCGCGAAGAACGCAAAGGGATTTCACGGAAAGGCGCAAAGGAAAGGCAAAGAAACGGTCGTTTGAACTACAGCCTTTCCCTTCCTGTTTCTTTCTGTGTTCCCACGCCTCCGGAGTTATACACATAAGAAGAGCGCAAAAAGGCCTTAAGCAGCCTTGGGTTTTTGGGAGCTTGCGACCCTTCTTTGCGTTCTTCGCTGGATAGTAGCTGCGAGAAACACGAAGGGAAAAACTATAGTTCAACCGACCGTTTCCTTGCCTTTCCTTCGCGCCTTTCCCGCCTGCTGTGGGACAAGTGCGTGAAATCTCCTCGCGTCTTGGCGTCCTGGCGGTTAACCCCAGGAACGCTTCCACCCACGGAGGCCTCGAAGCAAGGGCCTGTGAATAATGTCTAAAGAGTATAAAGTATCTGCTTCATGCATCGGTTAGCGGTTATCTCTCATCGGTCATCGGACAAAAGACAAAGCCCTGTAGAAACAGGGCTTAATGTTGTCCATCTATGTTACCAAAACTATACAGGTAATAGCCGCTAACGGGCTACAACCAGCTTCTTTGTGTCCACTGTTGCCTGTTGGCTATAAGTGGATGATAATGTGCCGGGAAGGGTGAAAATAAAAAAGCAGATCTCCCGATATGCTTCTGCAAAGACATTGTCTTCTTTTTCATAGCAATAGGGTTGATTGCGGCAGCAAGTTGTAGAAAAGATAGACCTCAGTCAACCGTAGTACTACGGTATTTTAATATCTATCTTATTGAACATATATCTGCAACGCCGTTCCTGTCAAGGGCTCCCGACGTTTTGTGTCTGTTCTTCGTGTAAATACCAGGAAAAAATACCTGTGCTGTTTGGCATAATTACAGATGTGGTTCAGTCGTAAGACTTAATTAGTAAATCGTAAGACGTTCTGCCTAAAGCTTTGCTGCCTGCATGGTACATTGTTTCTATTTATTTGAATGAACTTTTTAGGTGGATCTTTTCTGCTTGTTTCAGTTAATGAATAACTGCAACGAGAAATACTGCCACACCTTCGAATTCATCTTAAGGTAAAAAATGGATAACCCTGCATTAAATACTAACATCCAAAAAAAATCCACAAACGAGAAGATACGTACTGCGTATCACCTCGTCTGTGGACTGTGGACCGTGGACTGTGGACCGCTCTAAAGATCCGCAGTTTTAAACCTCCGCCTAGCAAAGAAAGAATAAAGCACCAGGTAAATCACCGAAGCCACCAGCAGGTAGGTAGTTTCTGGCCGGGTAACAAACTGGTTCTGTGCATTGCGCATGAAGGGAAAAGAGATCAGCACGTCGTTGCTCTCCAGCGGCATGTAATAGCCTATCTGCCCCACGTATCTCTTCAGCAGGAAGGCAATCAGCTCGTCGAAGATCAGTATGTACAAAAAGAAAATGCCTATGGAAATGCCCGACCGCTTGGCGAGCAGGCTGATGATCAAAGCCACGCCGAGATAGCTGAGGGTTTGAAGAAAGAAGTAACCTATGAACTGAATATTCTCGAAACTCAGCTCATTGCCTGCATTTGCAAGACCAAAGGCCAGCGCAGCAAGAAAGACCACTATGGTGCTGACCAGCGCAATGCACACGGCCATCATCATCTTCACCGAAATGAACTGCATCCGGCTCAGGCCGTCGATCACGTTCTGGCGGTGCGTTTTAAAGGCAAATTCATTGGTGACCAGGATGATGACGATAAGACCCGGCATCAAGGTAAGAATGCTGCTGAAATAGGAGATAGTCTGCCACACCAGCGGAAACTCGTAAGGTGTTTCCCTGATGATCATCTCCACCTCCGGCGGCTTGTCGCTGTAGCCCTGGTGGACGATATAATTAAAACCGAATATGCTGACGATATAAAGAATGGAAAGTATCCAGAACGTGCGGTAGTTCTTTAATTTAAGCCACTCTATTTTTAAAAGATGAAGCATGTGATAAGTTGTTTGGTTGATGCGTGATTATGTTTGGATGAATCCTGTTGCGGTTAGCTGGTGAGCTCGAAAAATTTGGTTTCGAGGCTTTTCTTTTTCATCTGAAGCTGGCTCAGCACGATGCCGTTGGTGAAGCAGTGCTGGTTGATCTTCTCCGGCTGCGATGTGCCAGCGGGGTAAAACACCTGCAGCGACTGGCCGGTATTCTTCAGCGAGGTAAAGCCGTCCATCTGCCTTAATGCCTGCTCCAGCCTGCCCAGGTCCGATGCCGATACTTCCACAATATCCTCGTGGCTCAGAACTTCGTCCACGTGACCGGCGGTAATAAGATCGCCTTTTTTGAGGATGGCTACATGCGTACATACCTTCTCCACTTCATCCAGCAGGTGACTGGCCATGATGATGGTCTTGCCTTCGCCCGCAAGGGCTTTTATCAGTTCCCTGATCTCGGCAATGCCTACGGGATCAAGGCCGTTTGTCGGTTCGTCAAATACCAGCACGTCCGGATCGCCGAGTAGGGCGGAGGCAATGGCAAGCCTTTGCTTCATGCCCAGCGAGTAGGTGCTGAACTTGCTGCTTCTGCGTTCGTGCAGGTTCACCTGGCGCAGTACCGTCTCGATACGGTCATGGCCTTTCTGCTTTATTTCCGCTGCTATCCTGAGGTTTCTTTCGCCCGAGAGGTAGTGGTAGAAATTGGGCGTTTCCAGGAGGGTGCCTATGTTCTTTCTTGTATTCTCGTCGGGTTGCTGGCCCATGAACTGGAAGGAGCCGGTGGTGGGCCTTAATATATCCATCACAATGCCCAGCAGCGTGGTCTTGCCGCTGCCATTGGGACCCAGGATGCCAAACACGCTTCCCTGCGGCACGTCGAAGGAAACATTGTTCAGCGCCCGTATAGGCCCGTAAAATTTGGTGAGGCCGTTAATAGACAGAACAGGGTTCATTGGTTTTGTTTAAGTGGAAGAAATGGGGCTGAAGATATAGGTTCACTTCAAGATCAGCAATATTCATTATACGAACAAGAGGATTCGCCATACCAACCATCTTTTCTTTTCTTTGTTATGAATTCAATTAAAAGCTATGGCAACAGTACTGGTTACGGGAGGCACGGGATTGATCGGCACGGCGCTGGTAAGAGAGCTGACGGCGAAAGGACATGACATCATCATCATGAGCCGCTCCGTCCGCACACCCTCAAAAAATATTTCCTACGCACAGTGGGACCCTGCCCGCGGCCAGATCGATGCCGAAGCGGTAAAGAAGGCGGATTACGTAGTGCACCTTGCAGGCGCCAACGTGGCCGATGGCAGATGGACGGAAAAAAGAAAGGCGGAGATCGTGGACAGCCGCGTAAAAAGCGGAGAGCTGCTGGTAAAAGCCATCTCTGAAACACCCAACCGCATCCAGGCCATAGTAAGCTTTGCCGCCACCGGCTGGTACGGCCCCGACCCGCAAATACCCAATCCAAAACCTTTCACCGAGAACGATCCGGCGGCTTCCGATTTCCTGGCCACCACCTGCCGCAAGTGGGAAGAAGCCATCCATCCCGTAGCCGCTTCCGGCAAGCGGCTGGTGATCCTGCGTGCAGGCATCGTATTAAGCGATGAAGGCGGCGCCTACCGCGAGTTCAGGAAAACCCTTTCTCTTGGCATAGCATCCGTCCTCGGCAGCGGCCGCCAGGTGGTCAGTTGGATTCACATAGACGACATGGTACGCATCACCATCGAAGCCATAGAGAATACCTCGTTCAGCGGCGTTTACAATGCCGTGGCTCCCAACCCCGTCTCCAACAAAAAGATCATCACCACCATCGCCACCCAACGAAAGAAACCTTACATGACAGTGAACGTACCCGAAATCGCCCTGAAAGCCCTCCTCGGCGAGATGAGCATCGAAGTGCTGAAAAGCGCCACCGTCAGCAGCGCCCGCCTCCAATCTGCCGGCTTCCGCTTCTTCTTCGAAGACATTGGCACGGCAGTGCATAACCTTGAGGGAAGGTTGAAGGGGAATTAGGAATTGGGTGGAAATGTTTGAGGTTTGAGGTTTGAAGTTTGAGGTTATTCAGGTGCAGTCCTCTCTTTTCTTTGTGACATTCTTCCTGTGGCTGTGCTTTTATAGCTAATCAAAAGTTGCAGGGACACTGAGACTGCACTAAAGAAATGACTATTACACCTAACGAACCTCAAACTTCAAACTTCAAACTGCCTCTTGCATCCTCAGTTCCTAATTCCTCTTCATCAGAAAGTCTTCGTCTCCTTGGGCATTTCCGGAGTTTGTTTTTGCGTGTAAAGTTTGGCGTCTACTTT
>DASWNB010000003.1:0-4921 GCA_036399455.1 Flavisolibacter sp.
GGAAAAAACTATAGTTCAAACGACCTATTCTTTGCCTTTCCTTTGCGCCTCCTGCGTGAAATTTCCTCGCGTCTTCGCGTCTTGGCGGTTAACCCCCAGGAACGCTTCCACCCACGGAGCCTCGAAGCAAGGGCTTGTGAATAATGTCCAAAGGGTATAATACCCAATAATCAATGTTCAATACTCAATTTTCAAGTGATGTCCTATGTGACAGGACTTGGGAAATGATTGCTGAATATTGAGTGTTGAGATCAATTATTTTTCATTTGGAAAATGGATTCCAGGTTACCTGAAAAAGTTTTTCGTGAGGCAGTGGATGTATTGAAAACTGCAAAGGCAAAGATTACTGATGATTCAGACATTGCCTGGATTTCCTATAATTCTCCGGCAGATTTAAGGGGCCTGATAGGAAATCTTATAGAGCGCATAGAACAAAAGGAGTTAAAAGCCATTGAGGATGCATGTTTCCTGTTTTTGCCGACTTCCACGTTTCAAGAGCATGCAATTTCTAATGGATGGTCAGGGGAGTACATGAATTTGGCTGAAAGATTTGATAAGGTCTATGAACTGACTAAAGAATACGGCAAAAGGTCATAGTCTGAAAACTCAATAATCAACGCTCAATTTCGAGAAGTTCCATTCATAGACCACTTGAAAATTGAACATTGATTATTGAATATTTCTTTTATAAAACGACCACACGTATAGTAAGAACAGACCGCACCTAACGAACCTCAAACTTCAAACCTCAAACAATCAAAACCCAACATTCACACCCACAAGGAACGTCCTTCCCGCCATGGGGAAGTAGTAATTCTCGGTGGTGAGCTGGTTGTTGTAGTAATAGCTGAAGGTATAGCCGTTAGGCTCGTATTTTTTGTTGAAGATGTTGTTTGCCTGCAGTATCAGTTCTGCTTTTTTGAGACGGCCGCGGCTCAGGGAATAGATGGCGCGGATGTCCTGGGTGTAGAAGGGCGCAAGGCTTCTGGCCAGGCTGGCGGTGTTGTCCAGGTACTGGCGGCCGACGTACTTGCTGAGCAGGTCTACTGAAAGCGCTTTTACCGGGGTAAGGGTGAGGGTGGCGGAACTGATCACGGAAGGAGAGAAGGCGAGGTCCGTTTCCTCATAAAAATTGGTCTTTTGCCCGCCGTTGTCGTAATCATCAATGTATTCGGTAAAATTCTTCACGCGGTTGCGGCTCAGGGTCAGGTTGCCGGATGCCCTTAGCCAGGGGTTTATTATTCCTCCCGTTTGTAACTCTATGCCTGCCCGGTAGCTGTCCGGGATATTGGTGCGGGTATAGGCGCCCACATCGTTGATCCTGCCCGTAAGCACCAACTGATCCTTGTAATTCATATAATACAGGTTGGCCGACCAGTTCCATCCACCTCTTTTACCTTCCACGCCAAGTTCCCAATCGTGCAACTGCTCGGGCCTGGGCTGTTGTTCGGCGCCAGCCTCAAAATCATCGCGGTTGGGTTCCTTGTTGGCCTGGCTGTAGGAGGCAAAGGCCCGCCAGTTGCCGTGCGAATAGGTGAAACCGATCTTTGGGTTCAGGAAGTTATAGCGGTTGTAGATGAAGAGGCCGGGGTTGTCGCGGAAGCCTTCGAGGTCATAATCCACGGTGCGGTACTGGAGGTCGGTGAAGAGCTGCCAGCGGGGGGAGAGGGTCTGCTGCCATTTGGCGTACATGTTCAAATCCTTCTTTACCGCGTCGAGGTCGTACCAGGCTTTACCGGCCGTCAGGCCCTGTTCCGCCCATACCACCTGGCCGAAGTGGCGGCCGTCGTACTGTGTGGCGGCTCCGCCGATGGTAAGCTCCGTGGCGCCGCGGCGGTGCTGGAAGGAAAAGATATTGCCGTAATAGTAATTATCCAGCCAGAGCTGCCGCACCAGGTCGGTGTTCAGGATGTAGGTGTTGCCCATCATAGGATAGCTCATCCCGTAGGCGGCGTAATCTTCCCCTGCCTTGTACTGCTCGTAATAGCCTTTGCCCCTGGTAAGGAAAAGGGCGGTGTTGAAGGTCCAACTGCTTCCCAGCTTCTGGTCGAAAAAGAACTGGAAGTGGTTCTGGAGGTAATTGTCTGTTTCATCGTCATAAGGCTCGCCGGGTCTTTCCATGCCCGCGTAGTTGATGGTGCGGTTGGCAGCCAGGTCGGCCTCCGAAACACCGTTCCACGCCTGGTAAGTTTTCTGCTTCCCGGTGAACATGGTGAGGCGGAGATTGGTATTACCGGACAGGTAGGCTCCCGAGAAATAAAGCGAGCTGAGGTCGCTGGTGGCCCGGTCGATATAGCCGTCGCTGCTCAGGCGCGAGGCACGCAGGTCGGCGGTGAAGTGGTTGGAGAGAAGCCCGGTTCCCACCCTTAAAGTATTCTTCAGGGTATTGAAGGAGCCGAAGCTGTTGTTCAATTCGGCGTAAGCCTGGCGGTTTACCTCGTGCGTGCTGAAATTGATGGTAGCCCCGAAGGCGCCGGGTCCGTTGGTGGAGGTGCCCACGCCCCGCTGCACCTGTATGCTGTTGACGGAAGAGGCAAAATCGGGCAGGTCTACAAAAAAGGTTCCCTGGCTTTCGGCATCGTTATAGGGGATCCCGTTGAGGGTAACGTTAATGCGGGTGGCGTCCGTGCCGCGGATGCGGATGCCGGTGTAGCCGATGCCGTTGCCTGCATCGGAGTTCACTACCACGGAAGGCGTCTGGTTGAGCAGGAAGGGAAGGTCCTGCCCCAGGTTCTGGCGGCGTATCTCCTGCCGGCTGATGTTGGTCTTGGCAAAGGGGGCGGTAGCGCCGGCCCTGATGGCCTTTACCTCTACGGGAACGAGTTCCGTAGTGTCTTCTTTTTCCTGTGCTGAAATGGCCCGGGACAGTCCCAGGCAGATGAATAAAGCAATCCTTTTCATTTGTTTTAAAATTTTAAATGAAAGGGAAAATGCATGTGAGAAGGAAGAGGTCGAAGAGGGGAGATAGCCGGGAGCCGAAAGTCTTAAGTCGTAAGCCATCTTCGTTGATGGGCGTAAGGTATAAGGCTTAGGGCGATTGGCTTCCGGTTTTGGACTTAAGGCTTTCGGCTTAAGATTGGCCTTCTGGCTCCGGTTCCGCTTCGAACTTCAAAGATCCTCCCTGCGCAGGCATTACCCTGATCAGGTTCTACGGGTATGATCTCAGCCTGCCGCTTTTTTACGGACAAGCACCCCGGAAACGCTGAGTGAAAGCGGGAAGGCAGAAGGTGAAAGGCAGAAGATTTAAGGTTTCAAGGCTTAAGGCTTAGGGCTTCCGCCTTTTACCTTTCGCCTTTTACCTTCCCGCGGGAGCAAAAGTAAGAAGAAAAAAGAACCGTGCAGTGTAACCTTTTTGGAGGGCTGGCGTTTCATTAGAAAACGAATTGTTTTATGAAGAAAATATTTTCAGCTTTCCTGCTCCTTTTTCTTGCCACCGCGGTGTTTGCCCAGAAGGTGGTTAACGACGCCAATGCCGAAGCCCGCCAGGTGGGTTCTTTTCATGCCGTAAGCATCTCCAACTCCTTCAAGGTGATCATTACCCAGGGTAATGATGAAGGCCTGGCTGTCAGCGCCAGTGATAAGGAAGACATGCAGCATATAAAGACCACCGTGGAAAACGGTGTGCTGAAGATATGGTTCGACGATAAGAAGAAATTCTGGCCCAGGAACCGCAAGCTGAGGGCCTATATCTCCGCCAAAACCCTCGATGCCATCAGGGCCAGCGGCGCCAGCGATATAGACATTGAAGGCACGCTCACCGCCTCCAGCATGAAGATCAGCCTTTCCGGCGCCAGCGACCTTTCCGGCCGCCTGGTAGTGAACGGCAACCTTGATGTGAACCTGAGCGGCGCTTCCGACATCACCATCAGCGGCTCGGCCCAGGCAGCCGACTTTGACCTCAGCGGCGCCTCCGACGTGAAGGGTTACGATTTCTCTACGGGCACCTGCAAGGTGGAAGCCTCCGGCGCCTCCGGCGTACACATCACCGTAGACAAAGAGCTTTCCGCCCGCCTGAGCGGCGCCAGCTCGGTATCTTACAAAGGCTCCGCCATGACCCGCGACATCAAAACCAGCGGAGCCAGCTCAATCTCGCGCAAGTCATAACAGTCATATCCAAGAACACAAGGAAAGAGCCCCTGAGTCTTCAGGGGCTCTGTTGTTTTGTATGATGGCAAGCTGCAACGGGTGCAGGCGTAAGTCGCAAGTCCTAAGTCCTAAGCCGTAAGCCGCAAGTCCTAAGCCGTAATCAGGGATTGCCCTGTGTTCCTTTTACGCCGGGAGGTTGAAATTCCATTGGAGAGGATTGATACTCAGCATACTTTGTTATTATGAGCAACTTATATATTGATATAATCAGGAGGATATGATCCCCGCCGACAAAAAGAACTACATTAATGAACCAAACAACTGCTCATGCACCGGTTTATTATTGCCTTTACAGGGTTTGTGCTTTGCTTCGGAGCTTCGGCACAAGACGCAACGCAAACCTTTCCTGCGGGGTACCTGGCGCAACTCACCGACCGCATTGGGGGCCTTGAGGGCAAGCTGGACCGGCACACTGAAAAAGCCCTTTCTTCATTCAGAAAGCAGGAAGAAAGGATTCGCCGCAAGCTTGATCGTCTTGACTCAGCCAAAGCCAGGCAGATCTTCGCTTCCGCACAGGATAAATACCATTCCCTGAAGCAGAAGCTGGACCACCCGGGAAACTTCAACGGCTATATTCCGCATCTTGATACGATAAGAACAACGCTCAAATTCCTTGAACAGGAAAAGCAATTACTGCCTGGTACGTCCGGTCAACAGATTTCCGCTACTTTATCCAGGGTAAAAGAATTGGAAGAGCAGTTGCAAAAAGCCGAAACCGTCAAAACATTTATCCGTGAGAGAAAGGAGGAACTAAAACGCCAACTGGAAGGTTCCG
>DASWNB010000004.1:0-3857 GCA_036399455.1 Flavisolibacter sp.
AGGACATGGACAAGGCTGGGACGCCGCCGTCCTTACTTCCTCGCAGGAGCCCTGCTGGCTGCGGTGGGACTGATACTGATGCCTAATGCAGGCATGTTCACCGCCATACTGCCTGCACTTTGGGTAGGCGCCGGCATGCTCATGATCATGGATGCGTCGTTCAACATTGCCATGGAGCCTTTCAGGGCCCTGGTGGCCGACAAGCTGCCCAACAGCCAGCGTACGCTGGGATATTCGGTACAGACAGGGCTTATCGGACTGGGTGCTGTTATCGGATCGTGGCTGCCTTATGTGCTGGCCAACTGGTTTGGCGTAAAGCAGGTAGCCGAGGAAGGAAAAATACCCGACAACGTTATCTACTCCTTTGTTTTCGGGGCCATAGTGCTTGTGGCCGCTATCGTGTGGACAATAGTTACTACAAAAGAATATTCGCCCGAAGAGCAGAGGGCCTATACGGGAGAAGAAGAAACCGTGGAAGAGCATAATACCAGCGGAGGGCTGGGACAGATCTTCCGCGACTTCAGGCGGATGCCCCGCACCATGCGCCAGTTGGGACTGGTGCAGTTCTTCAGTTGGTTTGCGCTGTTCTGCATGTGGGTGTTCTCCACCCCGGCCATTACCCGCAGCAAGTACGATATGACGGTTTCGCAGCAGCAGTTTACCGCGCTGCAGGGCATCGCTTCCAGCCTTTCCTTCACCGATGGAGAGGAGCAGAGAAAGCTGTCTGAAGCAAAGGAATTCCTGAACCAGCCTATCGGGAGGATCGATGAGGGCAACGGCCGCATCTTCATACAGGCCAATACCGCCTCGTATTTTCTCAACAACAAAATTCTCCCTGAAAAAGACCTGGCCGCCGGCTTCTACAACAGCCTGAAGCTGCATACTTTCCAGACACCTGAATACAAATCCGCCGTCGCCGAGCTGGAGGACCTGCAAAAGAACTATGCGGACGGCAACGATAACAACAACGAATCTATCAGCTATCCAACTTTTAACTATGCGGTGCGTTACTCGGGCATTCCCGCCGATGCAGCCACTGCGGAAAAGCTGGGACTGATGTCCGAGCTTAAAAAAGTGGTGTATGAATACAACGAAGGCGGCAACTGGGTGAGCGGATTGTTTGGTATTTACAACGGCGTGTCCGCCGTATTTGCCTTTTTCCTGCCCCTGCTGGCGCGAAGGATGGGACGAAAGCTGACGCATGCTTTTTCGCTCGTTTGCGGCGGCGTGGGACTGCTCTCCATCTTTATCATCAACGATCCCAACCTTCTTATCCTGTCCATGGTAGGAGTGGGGATAGCCTGGGCCAGCATCCTGGCCATGCCTTACGTGATCCTGTCGGGCTCTATACCGGCCGCCAAGATGGGCATCTACATGGGTATCTTCAACTTCTTCATCACACTGCCGCAGATCGTCAGCTCGCTGTCGGGCGGTCCCATTGTAAAGTACTTCTTCAACAACGAAGCTATTTATGCGCTTGTGCTGGCGGGTGTGCTTATGATCTGTGCAGCCGTCAGCGTGATTTACGTGTACGATCCCGCCGATCATAATTCAAAAAACAAAAACGTCCTTGAGCACAATGAAGTCCTGTAAAACGCTTTTTCCCGCTCTCTTTCTGTTTCTCTTTCTCTCTTTTCCCGCCTTTGCCGACGAATACAAGCTTGATGCTGTTTACCCCACGCACTGGTGGGCAGGCATGAAAGACCCGAAGCTCCAGCTCATTCTACACGGAGCGAACATCCAGGAGAACAGCTTCAGCCTGAGCTATCCCGGCGTAAAGCTGGTGAAGGTGCACAAGCCGGAGAATAAAAACTATGTATTTATCGACCTGCTCATATCTGCTTCGGCAAAGCCGGGAACCATGAAGATCGTGATGAAGAACCCCGACGGCGCGGGCAACATCCCCTACGTGCTGAAGCCCCGCCGCAAGGGCAAGGGAACGGCATTTGCGCAGGGTGTCACCTCTTCCGATTTCATGTACCTCATCATGCCCGACCGCTTCAGCAACGGCGACCCGTCCAACGACCGCGTTCCCGGGATGAGGGACCTTACCTTCAGCCGCGATTCAATGTACTACCGCCACGGCGGCGACCTCCAGGGCGTTACCAACCACCTGGATTACCTGCAGGAGCTGGGCGTGACTTCCATCTGGCTCAACCCCGTTCTGGAGAACGACATGCAGCGCACCTCTTACCACGGCTATGCCTTTACCGACCATTATAAAATCGACCCCCGCTTTGGCGGCGATTCCGCTTATAAAAGACTGATAGACGAGATGCACCGCAGGGGAATGAAGATGATCCAGGACGCCGTGTACAACCACGTGGGAACCTACCACTGGTTTGTACAGGACCAGCCCATGAAAGACTGGCTGCACCAATGGCCCAGCTATACCAACACCACCTACAAGGACCAGGTGCTGTTCGACCCCTATGCCAGCCAGTCGGACTACAAGCGCATGAGCGATGGATGGTTTGTCCGTTCCATGCCCGACCTGAACCAGAACAATCCCTTCGTAGCCAACTTCCTCATTCAGCACGCCCTTTGGACCGTGGAGGAATACGGCATCGACGGATGGCGCATAGATACCTACGCCTATAACGATCTTGACTTCATGAACCGCTGTAACAAGGCCCTGCTGGATGAATACCCCAAGCTGACCATCTTTGGCGAAACCTGGGTGCACGGGGTGATCAACCAGAGCTTTTTTGTCCGCAACAACTACAACATTAAATACCGCAGCAACCAGCCCGGCGTTACCGATTTTCAAACCCTCTGGGGCATCACCGATGCCATGAACAAAGATTTCGGCTGGACCGAAGGCGTGAACCGCCTTTACACCACTCTGGCGCAGGACTTCGTTTACCAGGACCCCATGCAGAATGTAGTGTTCCTGGACAACCACGACCTGAGCCGTTTTTATTCCGAGATAGGAGAGGACACCGCCAAGTACCGCATGAGCATCGGCTGGCTTCTTACCACACGCGGCATTCCGCAATGGTATTACGGCGCTGAGATCCTGATGAAAGGCAAGGCCAATCCCGACGGTTGGGTGCGCATGGATTTCCCCGGAGGCTGGCCCGGCGACACCGTAAACAAATTCACCGCCGCAGGCCGAACCGCCGCGGAGAACGACATCTTCAATTATGTAAAAACGCTGGCTCACTTCCGCAAGAACTCATCCGCCCTCAAAACCGGCAAGCTGATGCAGTTTGTTCCGGAGGACTGGGTGTATACCTATTTCCGCTACAACGACAAGCAAACCATCATGGTGGTGATGAACACCTCGAAGGACGAAAAGACCATCGAGCTAAACCGCTTCACCGAACGCACCAAAGGCTTTACCCGCGCCAACTCCGTAGTCAATCCGAATGAGACTTATGGGTTGTCGGGAAAATGGACCCTGCCGGGGAGAAGCATCAGGATTGTTGAACTGAAGTGATCGGGAATCGTGAATCGTCAATCGTGAATTGGGAAGCTTACTTTTTCCTAGCAGGAACTCCGTGGGTGTGAGTTTTTTTGTTTCACCGCGAAGGAGCGCAAAGGCATTTCACGCAAAGGCGCAAAGGAAAGGCAAAGAAGAAGTCGCTTCGGTTACCGTCTTTTCTTTCGTGTTCTTAGTTTGTTCCCACGCCTCCGAAGTTATTATCAGTCAAGCACGCAAAGATCGGTCGCAAAGCTCCCAAACCTCTAATACCATTTATACTTTTAATTTACACCTATGTGTAGTATCTTGTGATATGCTTCAACCATTACTCATAGAAATCAAAGAGAGTATACCTGAGTTAAAGAGACTTCAACGCCAATACCCCTCCAAATTCAAAGCTTTACAGATGCTGATTCTGCTGAGCCAGCAG
>DASWNB010000005.1:0-17652 GCA_036399455.1 Flavisolibacter sp.
GCAGCAGACGCGGGTGAACGACATGAGCAGATCCTACCTCTGGGCGCACACCAGTTACCCGGTAGCGGAAGTGCTCAATGCCAAATGGAACGAGATCTATTACGAATCCTTTGAAGATGCGGCGGTAAGCGGCGTGGTGAAGGACAGTGCGAGGACGCACAACGGCAAATTTGGAGGCAGGATGGACAAGGCAACGGCAGGCGCAGCCAACGTGCAGGGGCGCACGCTGACGGTGGCCCTCACCTCCCCCACCAAATTCAGGTATTCGGGATGGGTGTACAGCACCGGCCCGGCGGCGAAGATATCCCTGGTGATGAAACGTTCGGGAGAGACGGCAGCCTACACCTACATCGACAGCATTGCCACAACGGCCACCAACGGCTGGGTGTTCCTGAACAGGGAATTCACAGTGCCGCAGGACGCGGTACGCATCAACCTGCAGATCACCAACACGGGCGGCGGAACGGTTTGGTTCGACGACCTCCGCCTGCATCCGTCGGCGGCGCAGATGAGCACCTATACCTACATCCCGCTGGTGGGAATGACCTCGCAGAGCGATGCCAACGACCAGGCTTCGTACTACGAGTACGACAATTTCGGCAGGTTGATCCACATACGTGACAAGAACAGGAACATCCTCCAGAAAATACATTACGCATACAAGAGACCCGGTGACGGATGTACCAATTGATATGACCACCTCAAAGATATTTTTCGAAAACAGACGAATCATCCCTGGTGACGCTTGATGATCCAGGTAAAAACTGATTGTATGACCAAAGCTTTATCCCGTTCCATCTTCCGCGGCTGCGCCAGCCTGGTATTGCTCCTGAGCTTTCTGTTTACCGGCACAACGGCCCGTTCTCAATGCAGCGGCTACCTGCAGGTGTCCCGCATATCGCCCAGCGGCAATCTCTGTTCGGCACAGAACGTAACGCTGAGGGCGCAGAACAGCACCTACTACATGCCGATAGCCAACTTTACCGGTTACATACGCTGGTACACACAGCCTTCCGGCGGCACGCCCGTAAAGGAAACCTATGTACACCAGACGTATGGCCCCACTTACAGCGATTACTCGTTCTATGCTTCGCCGGGAAGTACAGTGTACGTCAGCTTTTACAGCTCGTCGGGCTATTGCGAAACCAGCCGCATGGCGTATACGGTGCCCTTTAACACGGTGCCCACGCTGAACGTGGACTATGCCCGCAGTTGCGGGCAGGGAACGGCGGAGGTGCAGGTAAGCAGTGCCACCACGGGCCTGGTCTACGGCCTTTACCGCTCCGACTTCTTTTACGGCGGAAGCAACTACCAGCTTTTGCAAAGCAATTCGACCGGTTATTTCCAGATCGCCAATTTCGATGCTGCCAATGACCGTTACCGTTATGCGGTAAAGGCAACGTCTTCATACGGCTGCCCTTCCGAATTCCAGCAGTTCGTGGTGCAGATGGCGGATAATACGCCGCCTGCGGTCAGCGGCGGCACGAGCATCTGCCTGGGTGGCCAGACGACGCTTACCGCTTCAGGAAATACCCCGCAATTCAAATGGTACGATGCTTCGAATAATTTTCTATACCAGGGCTCGCAGTTCACGGTAGGTTCCAACCTGCCGGCAGGCAGCCACATGATCTATGTGTATGGAATTACGGCGGAAGGCTGCCAGACCGCCCCGGCTCATGTAACCGTTACCGTAAATACGAAAGCTGAAGACTCTTACATCTCCGCCAGCGCCTCCACCATTTGCGTGGGCCAATCCGTTACCATCACTGCTACCGGAGGCACAGGCACGCCTTATTATTGGTGCAGCACCGACGGGGGCGCCAACTGGAATGTATTTGCGGGAAGCTATGCCGGGCAGACCAGCTTCGTTCATACCCCAACAGCGGCAGGGACCTACCGCTACCATGTCCGCAACCAGGGAAGCTGCGGCTTTTGCTGGGACTTTGGCGGCTGCGGCCCGGCCCACTATGTGGATGTGACGGTGGTGGATATGTATGCTCCCGTCCTTTCCTATATATCGCCGCTCAATTTCTGTACCCCCGGCAACGTCACCGTCCGGGCACAGAACCCGCCGCACGGTTATTATTCCAACTCCAACTTCACGGGCTATGTGCGCTGGTACACGACGGCCACGGGAGGCACGCCTGTGCACCAGGGTTATGTTGCACAAGGCGGCGCCACCTACAGCGACTTTACCTTTTCAACTACCAACGGCGGCAAGATATGGGCAAGCTTTTACAGTACCATCACGGGCTGCGAATCGGGCAGGGCCGAATACACGGTCAGCTTTGGCGCGAAAACCACCGTCAGCCAAACCTATGCCCGTTCCTGCGACAGGGGTTCGGCGGAGGTGCAGGCCAGCAGCGCCGGGAACACCATCGAGCTGTATAAGTACAATCCTTCCACGGGTGCTTACCAGCTCCTGCAAAGCAATACTTCGGGAACCTTTACTATTTCGGCGTTCACGTCTGCGGACCGCAATTATTATTACGTGAGAAGTGTTCCTGCCAATGGTTGTCCTTCCGATTACCTGCAGCTCAGTTTTGATATTGCCGGCAATACCGCTCCTTCGGTAACCGGGGCGACTACATTCTGCGAGGGCTCACAGACAACGCTCACCGCCAGCGGCGGACATGGAAGCAGCTATAAATGGTATTTTGAAAACGGAACCTTCATCCAGGACGGCGCCCAACTGACTATCGGCTCCACGATGGCGCCGGGTACGGGTAAACTTCTGGCCAGAAGCGTCAATGCCTATGGCTGCCTTTCAGACCCCGCGACGGTTACGCTGACCGTCAACCCCAAAGCCGTCAACTCTTACATCTCCGCCAGCGCCACCACAATCTGTGTAGGCCAATCCGTTACCATCAGCTCCTGGGGAGGCACAGGCACGCCTTACTATTGGTGCAGCACCGACGGCGGCGCTTCGTGGAACGTATTTTCGGGTAGTTACGGCGGGCAAACCAGCTTCGTTCATACACCCACCGCAGCGGGCACCTACCGGTATTATGTGTACAACCAGACCGACTGCGGCTTTTGCTGGGCGTATGGCGGCTGCGGAGCAAACTATTACGTGGATGTAACCGTGGTAAACATGTATGCTCCCGTGGTGTCCTTCGTGTCACCGGCCAATTTCTGCAACACGGGCAGTGTCACCCTGCGGGCTCAAAATCCGCCGCACGGCTATTATTCCAACGCCAACTTCACGGGTTATGTGCGGTGGTACACAACGGCCACCGGAGGCACGCCCGTGCACCAGAGCACTGTAACACAGGGAGGCACCAACTACAGCGACTACACCTTCCAGGCTGCAAACGGCCAAAAGGTCTGGGCAAGCTTTTACAGTACCATCACCAATTGCGAATCGGGCAGGACCGAATACACGGTCAGCTACGGTACAAAAGCAACCGTCAGCCAAACCTATGCCCGTTCCTGCAACAGGGGTTCGGCGGAGGTGCAGGCCAGCAGCGCCGGGAACACCATCGAGCTGTATAAGTACAATCCTTCCACCGGTGTTTACCAATTCCAGCAGAGCAATGCTTCGGGAACCTTTACCATCAGCCCGTTCACGGCCGCGGACCGCTATTACTATTACGTGAGAAGCGTTCCTGCCAGTGGCTGCCCTTCGGATTACCTGGCGCTCAGTTTTGACCTGGCCAACATCACCGCACCCACGGTAACCGGGAATACGGCTTTCTGTCACGGCGGGCAAACCACGCTTACTGCCAGCGGTAACGGAACCACCTACAAATGGTACTACGAAAACGGGACCTTCCTCCAGGACGGCGCCCAGCTCATCATCGGCTCCACCCTGGCTGCGGGCACGCACAAGTACATCGTTAAAGCCGTCAACGCCAACAATTGCCTTTCAGATCCGGCCACCGTTACGCTGACCGTTCACCCCAAACCTGTGGACGGAACCATCAGCGCCAGCGCCACCACCATCTGCCTGGGACAGTCCGTCACCATCTCCAGTTCGGGCGGCGTGGGCACGCCCTATTACTGGTGCAGCAGCAACGGCGGCACTAGCTGGAACGTGTTTTCCCAAGCCAACGGCGGCGC
Organism: Flavisolibacter sp.; assembly: GCA_036399455.1. Classification (GTDB taxonomy): domain Bacteria; phylum Bacteroidota; class Bacteroidia; order Chitinophagales; family Chitinophagaceae; genus Flavisolibacter. Next base: position 4,063 of record DASWNB010000005.1, read on the forward strand.
TGCAAGCTTTGTGCATACCCCTGCTGCGGCCGGTGTTTACCGCTACCTGGTAAGAAGGCAGACCGGTTGCGGGTTCTGCACGGACATTGGCACCTGCACCGGCGACCAGTACGTGGACGTGACCGTTGCCAGCATACCTTCCACGCCGGTGATCACGGGCAATAACACCATCTGCCAGGATGGGCAAACCACCCTGACCGCCAGCGGCAACGCCAACACCTATCGCTGGTACGACCAAAATGGCGGCCTGGTGGGGGAAGGAGCGCAGCTAACGGTGGGACCAGGTGTTGCGCCGGGCACTTATAACGGAAGTGCTTATGGAGTGAATTCAGGGATCTGCCTGTCCTCCCCTGCCCCGGTAACCCTGACGGTAAATCCAAAGCCGGTGAACGGCACCATCAGCGCCAGCGCCACCAGCATTTGCCTGGGCCAGGCGGTCACCATTTCTTCCACCGGAGGAGTGGGAACACCGTACTACTGGTGCAGCAGCAACGGGGGCGCCACCTGGAACGTATTTGCCCAGAGCTACGGCGGCCAAAGCAGTTTCGTGCATACGCCCACGGCGGCGGGCACCTACCGGTATTATGTGTACAACCAAACGGCCTGCGGCTTCTGCCAGTCGGCGCCCGGCGGCTGTACCAATCACCCTTACGTAACAGTGACCGTAAACGCCCTGCCTTCGGTAAGCGTATCGCTGACCCGCTCACCGCTTGACCCGGCGGACGTCACGCTGACGGCCAGCACCACCACGGGCACTTACCAGTGGCAATTGAACGGCACCAACATTACCGGTGCTACGGCCCGCACGTTCAAACCTCTTTGTACAGGCAGTTACCGCGTGATATCTACCAGCACGGCGGGCTGCAGCGCTACTTCGGCCGCTGTAACAGTTACGGCGACCGATGTGCTTACTTACAACTTCATCCGCACCTGGAAGGCCGATGCGCCTGAAACAAACCCCGACCTGCTGGTGACACGTCCCTTGCGTGATGTAAAGCAGCATACTACTTATTACGACGGGTTGGGAAGACCGGTGCAGACAGTAGCAAAAAATGCCTCGCAGGGGAAAGACCTGGTGGACATGACCGGGTATGATTCGCTGGGCAGGCAATCGCTGAAATACCTCCCTTACGTGGCTACCACCTCGGATGGAAATTTCAAGACCAATGCCCGGAGCGTACAGCCAGGGTTCCTGCAAACCTACTTTGCGGGCCAGTCCGAATCATACTTCTACAGCCGCATCATCTACGAAGCCACGCCGCTCAACCGCATCATCGAGGAGGTGGAGCCGGGTAAAAACTGGGCGGGAGCCACGCGGGGCATAGAAACGCAGTACCTGGCCAATACGGCGGCGGACAGCGTGAAAAGGTGGACCGTTACGGATGTAACGGGCAATTTCGGGAATTATGCCGTTGCAGGGCCTTATGCTTCAGGCAGCCTGTTCAAGCGGGTGGACAAGGATGAGAACGGCAGGCAAAAGGTCAGCTACACTGACAGGCAAGGCAACGTGGTGCTGGAAAAACGGCAGCAGGCCGCAACTCCCGGAGCGCATCATACCGGGTGGATATGCACCTACTTTGTTTATGACGACCTCGATCAGCTCAGGGCGGTCATCCAACCCAAGGCGGTGGAGGAAATGGCAAATGCTAAAAACTGGGTGCTGGACTCCGCCCGCCTTGGCCAGTTTGTGTTCCGCTATGAATACGACGGCCGTGGAAGAACGATAATGAAAAAAATACCCGGCAGCGATCCTGTTTACATGGTCTATGATGCAAGGGACAGGCAGGTGATGCTGCAGGACGGCCAATTGAGACTTCAGAACAAATGGCTGGTGACCGTGTTCGACCAGATGAACCGCCCTGTAAAAACCGGCCTGCTGGCCAATAACTTCGACGGTACGTCAAAGACCTTCGCACAGCACCAAACGGCGGCTGCGGCATCTACCGCCTACCCGTTTGCGGCGGAGCCCTCGTCGGCTTACTGGGAGCTTGTTACCGAAACCCACTTTGACGACTATGCAGGCCTGCCTGCAGGGTTAGGAGCCACCCTCAACAGCACGGCCGTCAACAGCACGAATTTCATTACCACTTATAATGCTTCTCCGGATTATGCGCAGCCGCTGCAACAGTCCAACGCTACCCTGAACAGGGCTACCTGGACACGCAGGAAGGTCACCGGCACTACGCAATTCATCTCCTCCGTAAATATCTACGACGACAATGGCAAGCTCATACAGGTGCAGGAACTGAACCAGAGCGGGGGCCTCGACATCACAACATCGCAGTACGATTTCTCAGGAAAGCTGCTGCGGGCTCACCACACGCACAGCCTGGCAGGAACAACGCCCAAAACCTACGATATGGCGCTGAAACTGACCTATGACGATATGGGAAGGACTGCCAAAAAGGAACACAGGCTGAACAACGCAGCCTGGAAAACGCTGGCGGCGATCACCTACGACGCCCTGGGCCATGAGCAGAAAAAAGAACTGGGAACCGCACCTGGAACGGGCTTGCCGCTCGAAACGCTGAACATGGAGTACAACGTAAGGGGTTGGCTCCTGGGCGTGAACCGGCGCTTCCTGAAGGACTCCAGCAATAACTATTTCGGCTTTGAACTCGGTTTCGACAAGAACGGCACTCTGGGAACCTTCGTTCCCACGTATAACGGCAACATCAGCGGAACCATCTGGAAGAGCGCCGGCGACGGTGAGAAGAGGAAATACGACTTCACCTACGATGCCTCCAACCGTCTGACGGCTGCCGATTTCAACCAGTTCACCTCTGGCAGCTTCAATAAGAACATGGGCATCGATTATTCTGTGTCCAACCTTGCGTACGACGCCAACGGAAACATCCTGAGCATGGACCAGAAGGGATGGAAGATCACCGCCAGCGACTACATCGACCGCCTCACTTATGCCTATAGCGGTAACCTGCTGCAAAAAGTCACCGATGCCATCACCGATAAAACCTCCAGGCTGGGCGACTTCCGCGACGGCATCAACACGGGTAACGACTACAGCTATGATGTGAACGGCAATCTCACCGGCGACCAGAACAAGGATATAAAGTCCATCAGCTATAATTACCAGAACCTTCCCGCTACGGTGGCGGCCGATGGAAAGGGAACTGTCCGGTATACCTATGACGCGGACGGAACGGTGCTGAAGAAAGAAGTGACAGACAGCACTATGTCCGGAAAGGTTATCACCACGACAACGGAATACGTCGGACCTTTCGTTTACGAAAGCCGCAAGACCGTGCCCGCCAACACCCCGGACGACGACTACGTGAACCGGCTGCAATTCATATTGCACGAGGAAGGCAGGATCAGGTTCGTCCCGGCCACTGCCAGCACCTGTCCCGCGCAGCCCGACCGCTTCATCTACGACTACTTCATAAAGGACCACCTGGGCAGCGTGCGCATGGTGCTCACCGAGCAGCAGGAGGATATCTGCTACCCCCAGGCCACGGTGGAAGACTCCCGTGTGAACGGGCCTGCCGGTGAAAAGCAGTATTACGACATCAATGACGCCAGGCGGATCGACAAGACCACAACGCCTGCCTCCTCGGTCACCAGCTTTGAGGGCAAGGTGTACAGGACGCACGGCGGCCTGGCCAATGAGAAAACCGGGTTGGGTATTGTGCTGAAAGTGATGTCCGGCGACAAGGTGAAGATCAAGGCCGAATCCTTCTATTCGCTGACCGGCGGAGACCCCGCTTCGGTGACCAACATGAGCCTTTCCGAGCTGCTGGCCCAGTTTATCAACAGCAGTCCGCTTAAAGCAGGAAAAGGTACGGTATCGACCACGCAGGTGTCCATGATCCACAACAACGCTACCGACCTGGCAAACTTCATCGGCCGCACCCCGCCTGCGGACCAGGCCAAGGCGTACCTGAACTGGATCCTGTTCGACGAGCAGCTCAAATACGTATCGGCTGGCTCCGACCCGGTGCCTGCAGGCGGAGGATATAAGCTGCACACGTCCTTCATCAACAGCCCGGTGAATGTAACGAAGAACGGCTACCTGTATGTGTTCGTGTCCAACGAAAGCAACATCCCCGTTTACTTCGACAACCTGGCCGTTACCCATACGCCCGGCCCCATCCTGGAAGAGACCCATTATTATCCTTACGGGTTGGTAATGGCGGGAATATCTTCAAGGGCATTGAGCAATGCAACTGAAAACAGGCTGAAGTATAATGGCAAGGAGGAGCAGAGAGAAGAATTCAGCGACGGCAGCGGGTTGGAGTGGTTGAATTACGGCGCCCGGATGTATGATGCGCAAGTGGGAAGATTCTTTACTCAGGACAGATTTGCGGATAAATATCCTTCTTCATCTCCTTATGCGTATGCGGGGAATAATCCCATCAGCATTATCGATGTTAATGGAGATAGTATCTGGATCATAATTACGCAAAATATCACTACTCCCGATGGCGGCTCTGGAATTCAGGAGGACAAGTATTATTATGGGCAAAACAAGGACGGCGTGTATGGTTTTATTGATGCAAGCGGAAACCTTTATTCAGGCACTGACGCGTTTATAGCTGATGCAACTGCTGCCCTGAATGACATCAGGACAGGTGGAGATGTGGGGAAAACATTGGTAGAGGATCTTATGAAGTCGGACAAAAGCACAACACTCAGCAAAGGCACTACTAATGGCGCTGATGACGCGGCTGGCGCGTTCATACTATGGGACCCGTCAAACACAACCAGCGCGCCTGACGAAGCCGGGTCAACTACACGGCCCGCCTATATAGCGCTTGCCCATGAAATGGCGCATGTCAGGGACATATGGAACGGCACAATCGATAAAACTACGTGGAAAACCATATCGGACGGGTCCGGCTCGACCGTTAGCATTCGTAAATCCGAATTATACGCAACTCACATCGAGAACCAGGTACGTGCGGAAAACGGTATTGCTTTACGAGCGTTTTATGCTGTAGACACACATGGTGTGGGAATTCCCCAGACAAGGCTGGTGGAGGCAGGTAAAAGCTTGTATTATAATAGTGCCTTACTTACCGATTATCGGAAAATAAACAATCAGTACCATCGATATACTTATTAATTTGGTTTATGAAAGTGCTTATTATAGCAGCTTCTGCTTCACTGCTGCTGACCTCCTGTTCGGCTCAAGGCTTCATCAAGGCATCCAGGCAGGTTCATAATAGCTGTGCAAAAGCAAAAGCAGGCAAGAATACGGAGACTTATCACAGCGTCCGGGCAAAGCTGCATGAGAGTGGAAAGCTAAGCTTTACGGAACCCGGCTTCGATACTTTGTTTCTCCTGGAAAAATATGAAATAGAAACCGGGAAGTACATTGGCAGGATATGGAACAGAGGCGGCAGCGTATCGTATGAATATTCAAGAGGAAAGTTCTCTTATCGCGAAAATCTCTTTACCGGGCATACTGTTTACCTGGTTGAAAAATGGGATACGCTATCTATAAGAAAAGAAGAAACCGAGAATGCAACCATAATGCCTGAAAGACGGATCAATGCTGCAAGAGTTATTAATCATAAGGGCAAACTGAAAATCGATTGCATGTCTTTCAGGGAGTTTTTTAAGTTGGAACGGGACCGGTTTATCAATAAGGAAACCGGCTTGTGAGTTGCCTCATGCGCCGGTTGCCTTTTACGGATCTTATTTTCTTTCATACGCGTTCTTGCCGGGTTCAGCCGCCTTTTCGTGCCTTATCGCAGCCTGCGGCTGGACTCGTCGGGGGAAGGGAACATCCCGGTAAGACAAAGATCATGTCCAAAGTTTCATGCAATCCTGGTATGCTGTCCGGCTTTTCGTCTACGCACAATCCCCAATGACTATTCAGGAGGGCTATTTTGACTGTACACCGCCGTACAAACCCGGCCGGAAAACTCGGACCGTTTACAGCCAAACTAACGGGCGCCAGGAAAATCAACTGACAGCTCTTTCAATCGCCCCGCTGATCCTGCAATGGCGCCCATTGTTAGTGAACTGTATAAAGACATGCATTCCGGGCTTAGTAAAGGTTACTGCACCTGATCGTCGTTATTGACGCCTTTTTTCTTTGAAACATTTTCCTTCAGCCTGCCAAAGCTATAGGTCAGCGCCAGTCCAAAGTTTCTGAATAGTACGGTATTCCTGTTCTCGGTAATAAAATTCTCATTCTCTGTTAAAAAGATCAACTGCCTTTCTTTCCTGAGGAAGTTCATGGCACTTGCCGTGACGGTCAGTTTTTCCTTGAACATTTTATGGATAAAATTGAAGCCATAAAAGTAGTTGTCCGGGAAGGTTGCATTAGGCGTACGCAGGGGAACCATATAACCGCCATTGGAAGTAATAGTGAACAACTTGGATGCCTTGTACGTGAAATTTCCGTTCACATTGCCCGCCACAGTATTGGTCCAGGAGCTTTGCAACCTGTTGCGCATCTTGGCAAAACGGCCCGTTGTATTCACAGCAATGTTCCATTTGGCGCCAACAGGAAGATTGGAAACAAAGCCCAGGGTGAACTCCCTGATCTGTCCCGCATTTGCACCGGTAATGGAGGTAATGCCTGTGGCAGCGTCAAAGGTTGGATTCTGGATGATGAGGTTGTTGGCAAAGTTATAGCCGGTCTGAATGGATATGAACTTATTGCCTTTAAAAAACCGGACCTGCCAGGCGGTGCTGTGCATGTATTGGGGTCCGAGGTCAGGATTGCCAAAACTTCTGTTCAGCGAATCACTGTTGTTTACAAAAGGGTTCAGGGCTGATATGGATGGCCTGCCCAGGCGCAGGGTATACGTCAGGTTGGAGTTCATAGTTTTGCTGAACTGCCTGCTGAGCAACAGGTTCGGAATGAAGTTGGTATATACCTGCCGGACCAAGGTATTGGTGCTGGTAAAATCGCCATTGACCCGGGTATGCTCTACACGGAGACCAATGCGGGCGGTAGTAGCCTTCATGGTCTTGTTCAGGGTCGCATAGCCGCCATACACATTCTGGTCATAAGAAAACTTGTTACTATTGGCCGGGTCGTTCGAGTAAGGTGCCGTTTTATTGAATTTAACCTGGCTTTCAAAATCAGAATAAGCCGCTCTAAAAATTGTTTTTAAGCCTGTTTCCACCCTGGTCGTTTTGTTAATTGGCTCTATGAGGTCTGCCTGCACCGTGTATTCACTGTTAAATGCCTCGCTGTTGTTCAGGATAAAGCGATCCAAGGCGCCAATTTCCTGCTCGCTGTTGGAAAAGAAGCGGTTCGTGTTATATAATGCATTAAAGCGGACACTCAATTCTTTTTGAGGGTTGCCCTTATATTTCCGGATAAAGTCACTGCCAAAGCCATGTGTCGGCAAGGCTGCCCTGGTCTCCAAAAAATAAGGGTCTATATCGGAATTTCCGTTTGCAAAGAGCGTATTGATGGTATACTGGTTCCTGGCTTCATTACTGTGCTTGCCTATATTGCCATAAACGACAAGGGTATTGGTACTATCCAGGTCATAACTAAGCTCCAGGTTTCCCTGTTGAAAGAACAGGTCCGTTTCCCGCTCTCCACCCACATTCCTCCTGGCGAAAGCCAGCGGATGGGTGGGTGTTGTAACAGCCATCTGGCGGGTGCGGATACCACTATTGCTAATAAGGCTGTATATTCCTGATATCCCCAGCTTACCGGTCTTGAGGTTGATATTGAATCCAGTCGATTTATTACCAATGCTCATTATGTTTGAATTGACGGTACCATTATAACCGGCGAGCTTCTTCTTGGTAATGATATTGATAATACCTCCCACACCTTCTGCATCATACTTGGCAGAAGGCGAGGTGATTACCTCTATCCGCGAAATGGTAGCGCCCGGGAAACCTTTCAGGGCATCCTTTACATTCTGGGAAAATAAAGCGGTCTCCCTTCCATTTAATAGAACTTTAAAATTCGATTGCCCGTTCACCTGGATACCCCCATCGCCGTCCACGTTCACATAAGGCGTCTTCCGTAACAGGTCAGTTGCCGATTCGGATTTTGCAGAAGGATCTTCTTCCACGTTATAAATCAGCCTGTCACCCTGCTGCTCAACCAGGGGCTTTGCAGCAGTAACTTTTACTTCCGCCAGGCTTTTCACCATGGTCACGAGCTGTATGCCGCCCATGTCAACAGGCTGCCCTTCCACCTTCAAATGCACATTTTTTTTCCTGAAACTGCCATGCGTGATCGTGACCTTGTACCCTCCTGGCATCAAACCCGCTTCAAATGCGCCGCTTTGATCGGAAATCACCGTTTTAGAAACTTTTTTGCCCGGCTCCAGGAAATTGACCGTAGCAGAAGGGACCGGCTTCGCCGAAGCACTGTCAACCAGCCTGCCCTTAACAGTAAATTCCTGTGCGTTGCCGCAAATAAACAAGGCTAAGCAACATACCAGGGATAACACTTTTTTATAAATAATCCTTTTCTTCATAAACCAGATTTTGTTTTGATGCTGGGAACAAAACAAATGCTCGGACAGGGAAGAAATGGCTAATTCAACTTAATTAAGGTAAATGAAAATAAATGTCTTATAAATGGCAAGCTGCACGGGCAAATGATCGCTTATCATAGGACAGGCGGTACCTTTTTTTTACTAAGGGGGATTGCTACCCGTTCTTTGTGTTGCCCGGGTAAATAGTGTTGGAGGGATCCTGCATCCTGCCTTATCTTACGTTTCTCAATTGCAACTGATGAAACCATCTGCGCGGATAGCTTCTTTATTCATTCTTCTCTTCTTCATATTTTTTAATGCCCTTCAGGTCTACCTCATCGTCGAACGCATTACTGAAGCAAAGACCAAGTTCGGTTCTGCCTGTTCAGCCGCACTGCTTTCCACGCTTTCTGAATACCATAAGCTGAAAGCAGTTGACAGTGCGTCGATGCCCACTCACGCATGGGTCGCATATTCTCCGAAAAAGATCGAGGTAAGCCGCCTGGATACGCAAACTGTGAAATTGAGCGCTCCGTTTTCATCGCTGGTTACGGATACGGTGGAACCGGCTTTCATAGAGTTGATCGTGAACACCCCGGCCTTCAGGTCAATAGACCTGGGTCTTTTTGACAGCCTTTTCCAGAAAGCGCTTCGTTCCAAAAAAATCCATTCTGCGTACCGCCTTGATACGATAACCGTGCAAGGCAGAAAACTTGAGCGGCAGATGGTCCATGCCCGGTGGACCCAGAAAAGAGGAAAGGAATACCCCTACTCCACCAATCCTTTGCGCATCCCTTATGATTCCAAGATCTTCATCTTTGCCCAGCTTAAAAATGATCCTGACTTTATCAAAAACGACCTCTTATGGCCCTTGCTGGCTTTTGGAGCCATCCTGCTCATTGGCAATACGGCGCTCGTGTTTGTATACAGGACCATCAGGAAGCAAAAAAGGATCAATGAACTAAAGACTGACTTCATCAATAACATTACCCATGAAATGAAAACCCCGATCACGATTGCCTCGGCAGGACTCCAGGCCCTGGAACACCATGTACCTCCGACCGAGCGCACCGACTTTTACCTGCATACTAGCAAAAAGCAGCTGCACCTGCTCAATGACTTCGTGGAAAGGATTCTGGATGCAGCGGTACAGGATGTTTCAGATTTCACCCTGAAAAAAGAAAAAATAGACCTGCATGCTCTTTTTAGGGAGCTTGTACTAAGCCACTCCGTTCTCCAGGGAAAGCCCGTCAGCTTCCAGTTAACCGGGGAAGGGCCTGTTTTCATACAGGGTGACCGGCTCCACCTCGAAACTGCCTTTCATAACATTATAGATAATGCCATCAAGTATTCCAATGGATCTGTGGACATTAGTATTGATATTGTTGAGAATAGCCGCGACAGCACCATAAAGATCCGGGACAACGGGATGGGAATACCGCCGCAATTCATTAAAAACATATTCGAAAAGTTTTTTCGCGTGCCGCAGGGTGATGCCCAGTCGATAAAAGGGTTTGGACTCGGCTTATACTATGTCAGCAGCATCGTCAAAAAGCATTCGGGCAACATTTCGGTGAATTCGAAATGGCAATCAGGAACTGAATTTATCATAACGCTACCAAAATACCCATGATACCGATCTTATTGATAGAAGACCAGGTTGAGCTTTGCCAGATTTTAAAAGACACGCTTTCTCTCTATGGCTTTGATGTTACTTATGCGCTGAATGGTGAAGATGGCTACAGCATATTCACTGTCCTGGATCCTAAAATCGTCATTATCGATATCATGATGCCCGGAAGCGACGGATTCAGTGCGGTAAAGCAAATCAGGGCAGTCAATAAGGACGTACCTGTTATCATGCTGACCGCAAAGCCGCTTACTGAAGACCTGGTGAAAGCTTTCGACCTTGGCTGCAATGACTTCATCAGGAAGCCATTCGTGATGGAAGAACTGATTGCGAGGCTCAGGTCCTTCGCCAGGGTTTCGGGCAATAGTTCGCGTGCTGCACATACCACTTACAAATTGGGCAGCTTCACCTTTAACGCATCTACGCATGAACTGGCAAATGACTCAAGCCGGTTTCAACTTTCCTATAAGGAAGTAGAACTGCTGAAAAGGCTTTGCGAGGCCAAATCAACCGTTGTTGACCGCCAGGTGCTGTTGGCGGAACTATGGGGCAGCGACAATGTGTTCAATAGCAAAACCATGAATGTTTATATCAACAGGTTGCGCAACTACCTGGATAGCGACAAGTCCGTAGAGATCCTGACCATCAGGGGCTATGGATATAAGCTGATCGAAAGAAATTACTAATGGTTCTGGCCGATATTTCCTTTACTGCAGAGGCCACGCTTTATTTCCTTCAATAGAGCGCATTGGACTTCCAAACATATTTACTATCACTATATGCGATTATTCACAGGGGCTTCTTGTGCCTTCTGATGGCCAGCACCACCCCGGCGCACAGCCCATAGATACTTTCGTTTTCTTGTTTAACCAATTCCAGTTAGGGACCCAGTATTTAGATTGGTTAACAAAAATGCGAAACTGCAATCGGCTGAATACCAGCTCATGTGAATAAAATTCAGTATACCAAACGCGAAGTAAAACATGCGTATATTTAGTGTTGAGCGAAATGTCAAATATACCTTTCTATATAACCTCTCCAAGATTTACTTACGCCCTGATATTGCTTTCCTTGTCCATCTGTGTGTTGGTTATAGCAGACAGTTTTCTGGTACCATGCAAAGCTACTCAAGAACTAGTGCAGGAGTTAAATACAGGTAGAAGTGGCTTTCGCAGAAGTAGCGGGGCAGCTTATAGTGTCAGCACAGAGCATTCGTGGTTACTTATTCCAGAAGAACTGTACTGGAAGATTCATCCTTATAGTGTTGTGCAAGTGGAACGTTCTTCCATAACTGGTGCACAAAAAAGACTTACTGTGTATGAAGGCAACCACGCTTATACCTTAGGGCTGGATTACATCCAAAATGGCTTTGGTAAGTATCTGCTTCTTGCTATCATGGTTGCTGGTTCAATTCTAACCATCTTTTTCAAAAGAATCGATAATCAACACCGCCGCTCGAACTTGTGTATTGCACTTCTTGTTGTTACCGGATTTCTAGTGTTTCAATACCTGGACTTTCTTTTTCTGTTTGGTTGAATTTTCGCTTAACACCTAGTTTTATGCAAGAGTAGATATGCATCCAGATCGACTAACATTCGCCTAACAGCGGTTTGCCAAAATTCGGGCTGAGGACCAATTGCTAAACTGATTATCTTTATTCAACAACATAACAAAGGCTAAGCGAAAGTCTTCCAAATATCCGTATTTCGGCAAGCCTTTGGACGTTAGCCAAAATCCTCTGAAAGTGTTTGCATGTTTCATCATCATATAGTTTTTTATGGAACCGGTTAAACATATTGCCGTAATACAAGACCTGGAGTTTTCTTTCGATGACATTAAAAGCAAGCTTTTGCTTTTCGACACTATAGCATACCAAGATTTAGACGTGGTTTCGGAAAGTGAATTGAATAAACCCGAAGTAAAGAAACTACGAGACGAAAATGTCATAACAACAGCCGGGTTTTATTGTTGGACACTTCTTTGATTTGTCGGACGGCATTTTTAGAGTTCCTACTGGCATCTATTTACTAATTGAAAACAACGGCATAACGACATTGCAGCTTTCTACGAGTTACAGCCTTGACAAGACAGTGTATCTTTTATTCAATTTGCCTGTAAGACTAATCCTAAAAGCTTTTCAGCGATATTTACTACGTTCAATTAAGAAGAATAACGAATAGCATGGAGGGAGCAAAATTTTCCGAGAAAATTAATATTGATTGCAGCCCTGCAATCGCTTTTGATTACACACAGGATTATGAAAACCGGCTAAAGTGGGACACCTTTCTAAAACGGGCAGAACTAATGGACGGAGCGACAAAAGCAGGTAAAGGCGTACAAGCTTATTGTGTCGCAAAGAATGGACTTGGGATGGTAACGGAGTATGTTTCTTATAATAGACCCAAAGCAACAGCCATTAAAATGACAAAGGGTCCTTTTATGTTCAAAACCTTTCTTGGCTCATGGACATTCAAAGAAATTGATAGCTTAAAAACGGAAGTCATCTTTTTGTATCCCTTTAAACTTCGTTTCCCGTTCAACTTAGCGACCGGGCTTATAAAAAGGGTTTTACAATTGAATGTTCGTAGGCGACTTATTGACCTCAAAACAAACATTGAGGAGCAAAGCACAAACCGCTAACACGGGCTTGCCAATATACCGGCTGACAATCAATCATTCAGCATTTGTTCTTTATTGAGCTTTTGAATAACTTACCGGGCTAACGGAACACAGAATGCCGGTACATCGGCAAGCCCTTCTGCGTTAGGCGCCATTGTAGTTGGAAAATCTTCTCAATTTAGACTGATGTAGTTTATATAAACTCTTGACGCAAATCACCTCTTTTTTGACGCGATCATACCTTATTTATCTAATGGTTAAGTGTTACGTTTGGACCAACAAATCAAATATTTAAAATTATGGCACTTATTAATCCGCACATTAACTTCAACGGTAATGCTGAAGAAGCATTTAATTTTTACAAATCAGTATTTGGCGGAGAGTTCGCAATGATAATGCGCCTTAAAGACATTTCAAGCCCCGAATTTCCGGTAGCAGAAAATGATGCAAATAAGATAATGCACATTGCTTTACCAATAGGCAAAAACATCTTAATGGGCAATGATGTTCCAGAAAGTATGGGACAAGTTAATGAAAATGAGAACAGATCTAAAATATCTATCAGCGCAGAAAGTCGCGAAGAAGCAGACAAATTATTTAACGGACTTTCAGCAGGCGGAAGTATTGAAGTGCCCATTAGCGACAGTCCTTGGGGTTCATATTTCGGGATGTTTAGAGACAAATTCGGTATTGAATGGATGGTGGATTTTGACCCAAAATATAACGGGCAATTATAATCAAAAACGAACGCCTAACACAGGCTTGCCAAAAACGGGCTAACGAACAAGTGCTAAACTGTTTAACTTCAATCATCAATAGAACATGGGCTTGGCTGAAGTATCCTGAAATCCCGTACTTCGGCAAGCCGTGAAACGTTGGAAATAATTCAAAAAGTTTAGGCATATGAGCATCTTA
>DASWNB010000006.1:0-2655 GCA_036399455.1 Flavisolibacter sp.
GATGGAATTGCAGGCCGATTTCCTTGCCGGCGTATGGGCCCGCTACACCGCCAACAAAAACCTCCTCGATCCCAACGATATTGAAGAAGCTCTCACCGCAGCCAACGCCATCGGAGACGACCGCCTCCAGCGTGAATCGCAGGGCCGCGTAGTCCCCGAGTCCTTCACCCACGGCACTTCGCGCCAGCGCATGTACTGGTTCAAGCGCGGCTACGAAACCGGGGATATAAGGCAGGGAAATACGTTTGCTGACCCGAGTTTGCAGTGAGGGGTCCACGGTCCACGGTCCACGGTCCACAGACGAGACGTTGTTGGGTACGAGTCTTTTCTTTAGTGGAAGGCATTACTCAATATTCAATATTCAACGCTCAATTTTCAAGGAGTTTCCAATTGGGAGACATACTTGAGAATTGAGCGTTGAATATTGAATATTTTCCAAAGGGAAACCTTGCCAAAGGAATGACTGACTGCACCTAAAGAACCAGAAACAAGAACCAGAAACAAGAACCAGAAACAAGAAACAGTAAACAAGAAACAGTAAACCAGAAACACTACCGTTCCTTCAGCCAGTCTTTTATCCCCTTATAGATTTGTTCCGCTACATCTTCGTGAAAGTCTTCATCGAGGATGCGTTTTTCATCATCGGCGTTGCTGAGAAAGGCTACTTCTACCAGGCAGTTGGGGTACTCGGTGGGGCCGCTCAGGGCGAAGTTGAAAGCACCGATGTTGCCGAAATTATTCAGGTCAAGAGAGAGCATGCGGTCGAGGATGTATTGGGATAATGAACGGAAGCCGATGTGGCGGTAATAGGTGCTGGTTCCTTTGGCCGCCTTGTTGCCCGAAGAGTTGAGGTGAATGCTGATAAGAAGGTCCGGCTCCTGCTGGCGTATCATCAGGGTGCGGTCGATCATGGTGAGGTCGGTGTCGTGGCTGCGGGTCATGTAGACATCAACGCCTTTTTTGCGCAACTGCTTTTCCAACTGCTTTGCTATCATAAGCGTGTAGTCCTTTTCCAGGATCTTGGTATTGAGGCCGGAGGCGCCGGTGTTGCTTCCGCCGTGGCCCGCGTCGATGGCTATTTTAAGGTTCCTGAGCCTGAGCGAGGGCTGGCGTTTGATGCGTACCTGTAATGAATTGTTCCTGTAATAAATAGCGTGGCCCCAGTGCTGCTCGTGATTGAGCTCGATGAATACGCGGAACACATCGTCTTCTATCTGCTCGTACCATACGTTCTTTACTTCCTTTACGGTTTTAAGCTGCGTGATCCAGTTGGTGTTGCTGGTTACGCCAAAAATGTCCACCACTATCCTTGAAGGATTTACCTGCTGCATGCTGCGGTAAGGGAGCCGTTCGGGGAGAGATACCGTTACATAATCGTACTTCTCATCGCCATGAACGCGCCAACTGGCGCTCAGGTAATGCGGTTTCGGTTTAGCAGTATCGCTTTTAAAATTCTGCTTGGGCAGCCAGGCAAAATGCTGTGCGGAAAGCTGCACCTTGTAATCGCCCTGAACGCTGTCCACCACCTTTACCAGTACGCCGGTGTCCAGGTAGGTCATTTTTGCACCGCCGAGGCGGTCATCGCCCAGGCCGTACTCCAGGTAAGGGAGCGGTCCGGTGGTGCGTCCGTAAAATGCTTGCTGGGAGAAGGTTACAGCGGAAATGAAAAAGCAAACAGCCAGTAATGGTATTCTCATACGGCAAAATAAGTACAAAAACTACTTGCCTCCTGTCCGTAATTATACGAAAGGCCAACTCGTGCTACTACTCCATTTTTTACCAGGGCTATGATTTTGACTAATACATATTTAATTTAGTCACTATAAGCTTAAAATGCTTATATCCAATATCTCTAAAACCACCGTCTATGAACTGGACCGCAATCATAGGCATGGCCTCTACATTCGCGCTGCTGCTTCCTGTCTGCCTGGTACTTATCTACAGGCTGTACACGAACCGGTCGCTTCAGGCCCTGCTTCTATACTACCTGCTCACCGCCGCATACAACCTGATGGTTCAGGATATATTGCCCGCGTCTACCAACATCAAAATTATTTTCGGTACGGTAAACAACTACCTCGACGCACCGCTGATGCTCCTCTTCCTTCTTTTCTTTTGCGTGGAGAAATGGAAGATCAAAGCCATATACATTACACTCGCAGCTTTCGTTGCGTATGAATTGGTGATAGCACTCGTCTTTGGCTTCAGCAAGGAAGCGAATGTTTATATCCTCGGCCCAGGCATCATTGTGGTACTGCTGTTCAGCACCGTGCTGTTCGTACGGCAGATCAAACGCACCATCGTTATGGGCAAGGGACTGGGTAAAACGCTTATGCTTACTTCTGTGGTGTTTAGTTATGGCTGCTTCGGTCTTATTTACCTGTTTCACTACATACAAAGGACCCGCAACATCGGCGATATCTTCCTGCTGTATTTCATCTCCTCATTTATCAGCTCTGTTTTGATGGCAATGGGCGTTGCGCTGGTAAGGCAGCACCTGAGAGACCTGCGGGAGATAAAGCTGGCGCGGAGAGAGCTGCAGGTGTTCTTTAACAACCCCGTGGCCATGAAAAGAAAACCCACCCACATACCCTAACTTGCATTTCTGGAATTTGCAGTTTATTTTCGTTTTCCAATCCTGAAGATAACCCCGCT
>DASWNB010000007.1:0-4289 GCA_036399455.1 Flavisolibacter sp.
CAAGAAACAGTAAACCAGAAACACCACTATTCTGCTACCGAAGGATCAAGCTTACTCTTCACTCTCTTCCGGTAGTTCGTGAACAAACTATGCCACCGCAGCTTGAGGACGCCGAGGATGCCTTCCTTGACGATGCCCTTGCTCATTTTTGATTCGCCGTATTTGCGGTCCTCAAAAAGGATGGGCACTTCCCTGAGGCGGAAGCCCAGTTTCCAGGCCGCGAATTTCATTTCTATCTGGAAAGCGTAGCCTACAAAGCGGATTTGATCGAGGTTGATGGTTTCGAGTACTTCTTTTTTGTAGCACATGAACCCGGCGGTGGGATCGGAAATGGGCATCCAGGTAATGAGGCGGGTGTAGAGAGAGCCGCCTTTGGAGAGGGCGATGCGGTCCCAGGGCCAGTTCCTGACGCCGCCGTTCTTTACGTAGCGGGAGCCTATGGCCAGGTCGGCGCCTTCGTTCTTGCAGGCATTGTAAAGCCGTGGAAGATCGGCGGGATTGTGCGAGAAATCGGCATCCATCTCGAAAATATACTGGTAGCCCCGCTCCACAGCCCACTTGAAGCCGTGTATGTAGGCGGTGCCCAGTCCCAGCTTTCCCCGGCGCTCTTCCAGGAAGAGCCCTTCGTACTTCGCTTGCAGCGAACGTACGATACCGGCCGTACCATCCGGCGAACTGTCATCGATGACCAGTATATGAAAGTCCTGTTTCAGACCGTTGATGGCGGCCACGATGGTCTCGATATTCTCCTTCTCGTTGTAAGTAGGTATAATGACGATCTTCTCCAATGTCCTGTGCTTAGAATTTTTTCAGCATGGTGCGGGTGTAAATCTCGGTCAGCTTTTGTTTGGTATTCATGGGGAACTCGCCTTTCATCATCCAGTCGTAGTATTGTGGCTCGGCCTTCAGCACATCCGCCACGGGGCGGCCCTTGTGCTTGCCGAAGTTGAACACTTCCACGCCTTTGTCGTCATATGTAAAACGCCGGGCAAAGTCAATTATTTGATCTTCACCTACCGCTTTTATAATGGAATCTACCGTTGTTCCCAGTTGCGGGTAACGCCCGATCTGCGCATCCAGTATTTCGGCGGTGGCGGCGGCATCCACTTCGGCCCCGTGCGCCCCTTCGAGCGATTTGTTGCAGTAGAACCTGTAAGCCGCCGAAAGGGTGCGCTGCTCCATCTGGTGGAAGATCTTCTGCACGTCGACGATCCTCCGGCCCTTCATCTCAAAATCCACTTCGGCGCGGATGAACTCCTCCATCAGCATGGGAATATCCAGCCTGTAAGCATTGTAGCAGGCAAGATCGCAGCCGTCGAGGTACTGCTTCAGCTCCTGGGCCACCTGTTTGAAAACAGGCGCATCCTTCACCATTTCGTTGGTGATGCCGTGGAGGTCCACGCATACCTGTGGAATAGGAATTTGCGGGTTCAGCAGCTTGCGTTTCACCGTACGGTTTCCATCAGGTAAGGTCTTCACGATGGCAATCTCTACGATCCGGTCGGTGGTAACATTAGTTCCGGTAGCCTCAATGTCAATAAAGGCAAGAGGTTTCTTAAGTTGTAACATCTACGGTGATAATTAATAGGGGCGTAAAGGTAAAGTTTTGTTGCTGTTGAACTTCCAATTTAATCGCTTATCCTGTAATTCTTCTTCCCAATTCATTCAAATCCAGCCCATCGTAATTCCCCGAACTCATAAGCAGCACCACCGAGCCATCGTACTGCAACTGCCGCAGCCAGTCTTCCAGCTCACTTCTTTCATTGAACACCTGCAGGCTTTCGGTGGCAAAGCCCCGGAGCACCGCATCTTTCGGCAATTCGGGCATGCGCTTCAGCTCCAGCGCATGGCGGCTGTAAAAAACGGCGGCTTCATCGGCGGGGTCCATCACGCCTTTGTATTCCTTCATGAAGTTTTCGTTAAGGCTGCTGTAGGTATGCAGCTCCAGCACCGCTACCATTTTTTTGCCGGGAAACTGCTGCTTCACCGCGTTCATGGTAGCCTTCACCTTGGAAGGCGCATGGGCAAAGTCGCGGTACACGGTAGCCTTTTCGCTTTTTGCAAGAAGCTCCAGCCTGCGGGCTGCTCCCGTAAAGGAGGCGATGGCCTGCGTAAAGGCGGCCGCATCCAGCCCCAGTTCGCGGCATACCAGCCAGGCGGCCTGTATGTTCATGAGGTTATGGCCGCCAAATACTTTCAACCCGGTTTCATGTCCTTCGATAATGACGGAAGTAAGGCCTTCGCTGATCGAGTGCGGCGGTGTGGAGTAAGGCAGCAGCTTCAGCGTATGGATGTGGCTTCCGCTATCCGACTGCATTTCACGCACGAGTGCGGAAAGGTCATCATCGGTTTCATTGTAGATCAGGCTGCCGCCGCTTTCGATCTTGTTGATGAAGATGCGGAACTGCTCCACATAGTTTTCAAAGGTGGGGAAGATATTGATATGGTCCCAGGCAATACCGGTGATAACGGCAATATGTGGAAAGAGGAAATGAAACTTGGGCCTTTTCTCGATGGCGCTGGCGGGGTATTCGTCGCCCTCGCAAACCACGACCGGCGCATCGGTGATGTTCACGGACTGGTCGAAGCCTTCGATACGGGCGCCTACGAGGTAGTCGAATTGCTGTCCCGCCTGCTTCAGCACGTGCATGATCATGGAGGTGGTGGTTGTCTTGCCGTGGCTTCCACCAATTACGACGCGGGTTTTTTCCCGACTTTCCCGGAAAATGTACTCGGGGAATGAATAGATGGGAAGACCCAGTTCGCGTGCCTGCAGGAGCTCGGGGTTATCGGCTTTGGCGTGCATTCCGAGGATGACGGCGTCAAGGTCTTTTGTCACCTGGTCAGGGTACCAGCCGATCTCTGCGGGGAGAATGCCTTCGCGCTGGAGGTTGGTCCGGGCGGGCTCAAAAATCTCGTCGTCACTGCCTATAATCTCGTAGCCTTTTCGCTTCAGCGCGATGGCAAGTTGGTGCATTACGCTGCCCCCTATTGAAATAAAACGGATCTTCATGTTATATTTGCAAAATATCCGGCAAATTAAATCGTTTAAACCAAAGAAATTTGCATTATGAAAAACAAAATCCTGAGTCTTACCCTATTGACATTCATCGTTTTAGCTCTCGCCTCGTGCACAACATCCCGCCACGGCCGCAAGGGATATGGCTGTCCTTCCACAGTTAATTCCGGCATAAACGGCACTGTTGTTGAGAAATTTAATAGTTGATTCACTAAAGTTTTGAGGTATGCATTGGATTCATCTGACCGATGAAGAGCAGTTGAAGAGCATCATCAGTAAATCGCAAATGAGGCCGCAGGTTATTTTCAAGCACAGTACGCGTTGTTCCATCAGTGCAGTAGCCCTTCAGCGGCTCCAGAAAAGCCAGCAGCCGGCAGAGATAGATTTTTACTTTCTCGATCTCCTGGCCAACAGGAGCCTTTCCAACAAGATAGCAGAGGTATTCAAGGTGCACCACGAGTCGCCCCAGATCCTCCTTATCCGTAACGGCGAGTGCATCTTCGAGGAAAGCCACCTCGGCATTTCGATGAGTGAGATCGTGGATCATGCGTATGCGGCGTGAGGGAAGATGTGAGTTAATAGCTGCGAGGTGCGGGACGAGGCTGATGGCTTTTAGCTGTTGGCTTTTGGCTTTCGTTCAACCATGGCATACGTTCCTTAAGAAGATTTTTTATTAACCGCCAGGATGCCAAGGCGCAAGAATAAATTATAAAAAGGCAGAAGGTATGGGATTGAACCTCCCTCCTTCTGCCTTTTGCCTTATTCTCCTTGCGTCTTCGCGTCTTGGCGGTTATCCCTCCCTTGCTTTCGTTAGCTTTGCTCCAAATTCATCCTTAATTCAACAGTTATGGTACGTAATGCTACAGCCGTATGGAACGGCTCAGGAAAAGAAGGCAAAGGACATTTAACTACAGGCAGCAATGTGCTGCAACAGACCCCCTACTCGTTTCACACCCGTTTTGAGAACGGCGCAGGCACCAATCCCGAAGAGCTGGTTGCTGCCGCACATGCGGGCTGCTTTACCATGAAGCTCAGCTTTGTGCTGGGTGAAGCAGGCTTTACCCCGGACAGCCTCGAAACCCGTTGCGATGTTACTTTCGAAGGCGGAGCCGTCACCAAATCACACCTTATTGTGAAAGCTTCCATCCCCGATATCAGCCAGGAAAAATTTGATGAATGCGTGAAGAACGCAGAGCAGAATTGCCCCATCTCCAAGCTGCTTAATACGAGCATTTCTTCCGAGGCGACGCTGGGATAGGTGAATGGTGAA
>DASWNB010000008.1:0-1721 GCA_036399455.1 Flavisolibacter sp.
CCATCCAGAAGATGGGATAAGATTGCCAGAGCATCAGGGCGGAGATCTGCGGATCTTCCACGAAATTCAGCGCATCGGCATTCAGGCGGGTGTGGTTATAAGAAAAGCAACCGAAGTCGGCGGCAAAAAAGAAGAACACGAAAAACGTAACGACAGCCAGGTACCAGGTCCAGAACTTCTTGTTGCGGCTGCTGTAAAACGGCGACCATTCCATTCTCATGCTCACGAACACGATGGGCAGAAGCATGAAGGAGATCCAGCGGAGATCGAAGCGGAGGCCAAGAAAAAAAGCGGGTAAAGTATCGATCCAGCGTTCCGCCTCGGGTTTGAACGC
The DNA here is from genome assembly GCA_036399455.1 of Flavisolibacter sp. GTDB lineage: Bacteria > Bacteroidota > Bacteroidia > Chitinophagales > Chitinophagaceae > Flavisolibacter. Next base: position 335 of record DASWNB010000008.1, read on the forward strand.
GATCAGCGTCATCAGCCTGAACGAGGTGAACATCAGGAGAAAGATCACCAGCAGGTTGAACACCCAGAGCAAGGTTTTTGGAAGTCGGAATCGAATGAGCATATTGAGGCAGCTAGCTTACGGTAGCAAGGTGCAAAAAAAATCATTTTTCGCTGTATTTCCATAGCGTTCGTCGACGGGTTCGTGCCACTCGGCTTAAATTTGCCTATGCTTGGCATCGCTTTAACAGTTTCCTTATGGCGGCAGATCGATGAATGGGACAAATGGCTTTTCCTTAAACTGAACGGCGAATGGACCAATTCCTTTTTTGACTTCATCCTTCCCTACTTCCGCGACTCGGTTTTCTGGGCGCCCCTGTACCTATTCCTCATCGTTTTTGCCATAGTTAATTACGGCAAAAAAGGATGGTGGTGGAGCCTTGCCCTGCTGGGCTCGGTAGTTATTGCCGATATGATCGGCACCCGCGTATTCAAGGAAGGTGTGGAAAGATTACGCCCCTGCCAGGACCCGGATTTCATGCCTTACGTACGCCTGCTGCTGAAGCGCTGCTCCGGCAGCTACAGCTTTGTATCCAACCATGCCGCCAACCATTTTGCCATTGCTACTTTTTTATCCCTCACCTTTAAGGGCGTGGCCGGACGCTGGGTATTGCTGGCCTACGCCTGGGCCTTTCTCATTGCCTATGCCCAGGTTTATGTTGGCGTTCATTACCCCTCGGATGTGCTCGCTGGCGCTCTGCTGGGAGTGATGGCAGGACTTTTGTCCGCAACTATAATTAATAAAAAAGCGGGTAGCTTTACACTGGCGAAATAATTAAACGCGTAAATGGAAATTCTTTTATTGCTCAGCCTGATTCTTTTGAATGGAATGTTCTCTATGTCGGAAATTGCCCTGGTCTCGGCCAGGAAGGCCAGGCTGGAAGGCCAGGCAAACAAGGGCGACGCAAAGGCGCGGGAAGCCCTCGACCTCTCCAACAATCCCGATACTTTTCTCTCCACCGTACAAATAGGCATCACGCTTATCGGCATCCTTACCGGTATCTTCTCCGGCGAAAAGCTGAAGGACGATTTCATGGGTTTTCTTAACCAGTGGGCCCTGCTGCGCCCCTACAGCAGCGGGCTGGCCACCACCCTGATCGTTATCGTCATCACCTATTTTACATTGATACTCGGCGAGCTGGTGCCGAAGCGGATAGGGCTTTCACGCCCCGAAGCCATCGCCAAGACCATGGCAAAGCCCATGCGGATCATCAGCGTCATCACCTATCCCTTTATCTGGCTGCTTACCCGGTCCAGCAACATCATCGTGCGGCTGTTCAATATAAAAAGCGACAACAACCAGGTGACGGAAGAAGAGATCAAGGCCATCATCAGCGAAGGCACCGAGC
>DASWNB010000009.1:0-7906 GCA_036399455.1 Flavisolibacter sp.
CCCTGTTCCCGATGCGGGAAGAGATACGAGCATTTGCTTCAGCACCACCGCCACGCTTAATGGAAACGGTGGCGCAAGCTACTCCTGGAATCCTGCTTCTTCGTTTGCAAATCCTGCCGGCAGAAACCAGGTGGTAAGGCCACAAATCACCACCACTTACTGGCTGCATGTGGAGGACGCCAACGGCTGCCGCTCCATCCGTCCGGATTCAATAACAGTAACCGTACTGGAGCCGGTAATAGCCGATGCAGGCGCCGACACCATCATTGCCATAGGCCAGCCGCTTCAACTGGAAGGTTCGGGCAGCGGTACGATCTTTCAATGGACACCACCCGCGGGACTCAGCAATCCATCCATAAGAAATCCCATCGCCCTGCTCAACAACCACATTACCTACACGCTGAAGGTAACCAACAGCGCGGGCTGCTCCGACGAGGATGCCATCTCCATAAAAGTTTACAAGGGCAACGACATTTACGTGGCCACTGCTTTTACTCCCAACAACGACGGCCGCAACGACCTGCTGCTGGCCGTACCCGCAGGCATCGCCACCTTCAAGTACTTCAAGGTTTACAATCGCTGGGGAGAACTCGTATTCGAAACCTCCGACTTCCGCAAAGGCTGGGACGGCCGCATCAAGGGCCTTCCCCAGGAAACCGGCACCTTCATCTGGATGGCCGAGGGAATTGATTATTTAGGGAACAAGATCTTCAGGAAGGGAACGACCACGCTGATGAGGTAGGAGGTCCACGGTCCCCAGACGAGGCATCATAGAGTACGTGTATTTTCTTTAGCAGAAGTCATTCATTCCATACTCAATATTCAACGCTCGATTTTCAAGGGGTTTCCAATTCGGAGACATACTTGAAAATTGAGCATTGACCGTTGAATATTGAATATTTTCCTGTTTCAAAACAGCCTCCTGCTAAAGAAAAGCTTCTGCCACAGAAACGGCCTACCGTGGACTGTGGACCGTGGACTTTAATTTACTTTTACCTCCAAACAGCAAAAATGAGCGATGTGCGTCCGCACCGGGGTTACCTGGCAACCATACTGGAATGCCGCTGCCCGCGATGCAGGGAAGGGAAGCTTTTCAAATACCCGATGACCTTCCGGTTCCGCCGGAACATGGAGATGAATGAACGCTGCCCGCTTTGCACCCAGCTCACGGATATAGAAGTAGGATTTTATTATGGCACAGGTTACGTAAGCTACCTCATAGCCCTGCTCATCACCGGCATCAGCTTTCTATTGTGGTTCCTTGTAGTAGGATTTTCTTTCCAGGACACCCGCTTTTTCTGGTGGATTGGCCTCAACTCGGTGTTGCTGATCGTCCTTCAGCCCTGGCTCATGCGCTTCTCCCGCAGCCTCTGGATCTCCTTCTTTGTCAAATACGACCCCGACTGGCGGAACAGCCGTCCCGATGATGGCGACCGGATCATTGAAGGGCAGATGAATAATTGGTGAGGGGGTGAAGGGTGAATGGTGAATAGGGTCGTTTACAGAGTAAAATGCTTTTCTTTAGCAGCAGCCATTTTTTTAATACTCAATATTCAACGCTCAATTCTCAAGGACGTTCCGGAACTGGAAGCATTTGAGAATTGAACATTGACACATTGAATATTGAGTATTTCTGAAAAAGAAGACTACCCCTCTAAAAGCATCTCCTGGAAAAACGGCTATTCACCATTCACCATTCACCATTCACCTAAAAAGGGTCTTTCCCCCCAAAGAAAGTTGCTTAAATATTTTAATATTGCCCTAACACACACTAACTGCGGATGAAAAGGATATTTTCTATTGTATTTGCCTGCCTTAGCCTGGGTGCGGCGGGACAGAATTTTTCGGATAAGGGATTTGTATCGGCGGGATTGCCGACGAAACCCGTACCGGACACCTTCAGCATCAGGACCGTACAGCCGGGACTTACCGATGCGGAAAAGGCCAGCATGAAAAAACAACTGGCAGCGCGGATCCAGAAAGCGCTGGACAATATGCAGGACGAGGACAGCTTCCGCCTGCGCAGCTTTTACACATACTTATGGACGCAACCGGTGTATGACTCCATTATCGTGGAGCTTCGCGAGGTGAAGAAATATCTTGATGGCTTCGCGACAAACCCGGGCGTTAGCTTTGATTATGTTCCCTCACCGGCTACCCTGGAGCGGGACCTGTTCGGGCGTACGGTGAATACCGTCCGGGACTCCATATCCGCCAACGGCACGCAAAGGCATCTCCTTCTCATACAGGAAAATGCTTTCAAGAAATGGCTGCTCCAGCGGTTCAGGCAGTCTTTCGAAGGTCCCAGCGGCATCAATCCCATTGAAATGGATTTCGACTACAGAAAAGCGTGGAGAGACCTGGAGTCCTGGAACAGCAAGGCGAGGCTCTATGGCGATTCTCTTGAAAAAATGTACAACTCAGTGGTGGACTGCAGCAATACCGCCGCCCTTCAAAGGCTCAGGAACTTCATTAGCACAGCCGATGTTGAACGGAACGATATTGTTATTTACCTCAGGAGGCAGAAATTCTTTAAAGACTGGTTGTGGCTGAATGAAGGATTCATCAATATGAACCCACTGGTGGCTACGGATTCTTCGCGTATGTATCCGGCCTCGGAGCCTAATAGCGGCCGGAAGAAACAGCCGTCAGCCGAGCAGATGGACCTCAAAACGCTGCTGACTACTTCCGTGGTGCTGAACAAACTGGTGCTGCCGGTTTCTGCCGGCGAAACGCGGAATACGATAGTAGGACATTATGATGCGGCAGATGAATTCAAATCGTATGGCATGCCTTCCAGGCTGCACACGAAAAACAAAATGATGATCGCGGTGCATAATGTTTATAAAAACCATAAGGTCAACCTGGTCTTTGCAGACTCCGCATTGTTAGACCGCAGCAGCTTTATGGGTGATGTGGATGCCCTGGCCACGCAGATCGGAAGCCTGGCTTTCCCCGCAGGCCAGATAGGAACTCTCCTGGGCCTGTTCAATCCTGCGCCTGTAGGAAGGCCGCAGGGGACGATAACAGCGGTTACCCGCGGCCCTGCCACAGGCCTGGAAGCCGCCCGGAATGCAGATGTACTGGAGCTGGACAACGGCCGGAAAGTGGAGCTTTCAGAGGATATCAATGTAGACAAGAAAAACATCATCAAAGCCTCGTTGAACGACCCTGAAGATAAATCGTGCAACAGTTGCATTCCCCGGAAAACCTGCGACGCCTGCTTTGTTCCGGACTACATTATCGACGGCTTCATTACACGCGACGCGTGCTACTCTTTTGACTATGCTGATTCCACGAAATTGAAAAAGCAGGCTAACGCCATGCTCGAAAGGTTCGAGTGCTTCCTTGACACGGTGAACGCTTGCAAGCTGGAAATGGAAGACTTGCGCAGAAGGCTGGTAACTATCGCGAACAGTACTACCTATCTTGTCTCCATCGCCAACCGTTCGTTGCCGCCCCGTGATTATACCGAAACACGAGACAACAACCCCGTATATCAAACCTACCTGTTCACCGCCGACATACCGGAGAATGCCACCCAACGGACCTTCACCATCAATGAAACAAAGCCGAAAGCCGGTTCCGCCACCGAGACCGAAACAAAAGCAGTAGCGCGGCAAAGGGTCAGGATAGGCAAGCTGCACTTCCTAGACCTGAGCGCCGGCATTGCCTTTACCACAAAGGAATACATGGTCACGAAGCAAACGGGCAGCGCCCTGCCGGAAACAAAACCGGGAGACCAGTTCAAAGCCGTTGCGGGTCTGCACATCTATCCCTTTGGGCTCTTTAAGCTGGACGACCGCTTCCCCGGCCCGCTGAAGCACCGCACCTCGCTCTTCCTGGGTGTAAGTATTCCCAAGGCGCTGGACAATTTTTATGTGGGGGCTGCATACGATCCCGTACCGGGCATCAGGGTCACCGTAGGCGGGCATTTCTTTAAATCCACCCGCTATGAAATATTCAACAACCAGGTGGTTGACCAGGCAACAGGACTTTCCTTTGCAGGCACTTTTGTTTCAGCCACCATCGAGCCCGCAACATTTATAAAACTTATTGGCTTACTCGATTAACTTCTGACCATGAAAAAGATAGTACTGTACACCATCCTCCTATTTGCAATAATCGCCGGCTGCAGCAAGTTCCGCGATATGAAAGGCACCGACGATTTCAAGGACGGCGCTTATATACGCGGCAGGTTGTTCCTGGTGGACAGCCTTACGCAGAACGGAATTGCAAGCCCTCTGGGCAACAAGAAGCTCACCATTTCCTACGCCGATTCGCAGGATACGCTCAATTATCTTTACGAGGTTTCTACTTCGGCGGATGGATATTTCACCTTTCCCAACCTGAGAACAGACAAGACCTACCGCATCCGTTACAAGGAAACCCTGAACGGCATCCTGTTCTCCGCCGACCAGAACGCCACCACGGCAGATACGGTACGGCTATTTGCCCGTGTGGCTTTGACGGGACAGACAGGCATTCACCTGGTGCTCAGCGATTCCACAGGGCCTGTAAGAGGCGATACTATCTGTGTTTTTACCAGCTCTTTCCAGTTCAACTCCAACAACTGTGCACAGGCCACCTACAGCCTTATCACGGATACTTTCGGCAGGGCCTCAAGGTTCAACGTTCCTCCCGGCAAATACTACTTCTACTCCACGCTGACTGTCAACAACCATGCTTACGAGGTAAAGGATTCGATGGTGGTCACCAACAAGGTGGAATTCGATACGCTGAGGCTGAGGTCAAGGGGTGAAAGGAATGGCTTCTTCATTACGGTGATGGATGATGCAGGCATGAGGGTTCCCAACGTGCAGCTTTGCTTTTTTACCAGCCGCCAGTTGTTCCTGCGGGATACCTGCCAGGGGCAGAACTTCTCCGTCAATGCCGATACAAACGGTGATGCGATAAAGTACGATCTCATGCCCGGCAAATACTACATTTTTTCAGAGCTTAACTATCCCAACTTCTCTCTTGTAGCCCGCGACTCGATTATCATTGCAGATAGGGTTAAATATGATACGGTGTATTTGAAGTGAGAGAAGATGACCGGGAACCGATGAGAGACCACCGATAACCGATTCTTGCCTTTGCTTCGGAGCTTCCCGTGGGGGTGAGTGTTTTTTTAACCACAAGGACGCAAAGAAGCGCAAAGGGATTTCACGCCAAGGCGCAAAGGAAAGGCAAAGAATAGGTCGTTTATACTATAGTCATTCCCTTTGTTCTTTTAGCGTACCGGCGCCTCCGGAGTTACAAACTTTGAAAAGATCGCAAAGAAGGCCTTGAGCGGCCTTTAAAATCCTACAGGAGCTTGCGACTTCTTTTGCGTTCTTGGCTGACTATAACTCCGGAGAGGTGGGTACAACAAAGGAAACACGAAAAGAAAAACTGTAGTTCAAGGCGGCCATTTCTTTGCCTTTCCTTTACGCCTTGGCGTGAAATCCCTTTGCGTCCTTCGCGTTTTTGCGGTTAACCCAAAAAGCTATCGGCTCAGCAGCCTTTTCTCTGCAAGAAAGCGAGCCAGTACTTTCGGGCCTTCGCCATGGCACATGCTGAAATGATTGCCGGGAAGCGTAAGGACATGCGTAGCATTCCAGCCCAGCGTTTCTTCCTCGCGGATCTCTTCAGCGGCCTTGGCTACTATAATGGGTGTAGCCGCATCCTGCTCAACGCTGCTGTTTATAAGCATGTTTTGAAAGCGCAGGTCTACCATGTTGAGGAGGAATTCGGTGTTGCCTGCATCGCCGCCGCGCTTTTGAAGGAACTTCCGCAGGAAAGGCACCATCTCACTAACATGCAGCCTAGACAGCTCCTGCTTCAGTTCTTCGCCCCATATACCGTAACCTTTTCTTGCCTGCCTGTTGGCTTCAAACAATTCAAACGCTATCTGGAGTAGAAGCTCCACCTTGTTGCTGTCCGTGACGGTATCTCCGCCAGGCCTGGCGCTTGCGTCCATGATTACGGTCCAGGTAACGGTTTCTCCCTGCCGCTCCAACCGGCGGCACATTTCATAGGCCACGTGCCCGCCAAAGGAATGCGCTATAAAGCGGTAAGGTCCGCGGGGCTGTAGCTCTTTTATCCAACTGATATTACGGGTGACTATTTCCTCTATATTGTCCAGCGGCTTTTCCCCCTTGTATATGCCATACATCTGGAGGCCATATACCGGGCAGGCATCTGCCAGTGCGCCGCCTATTTCATGGTAACCATCGCTCATGCCAATGGAACCGGGCACGATGAATACCGGCAAGCCTTCGTTGGCAGCGTTCAGCCTGATTATATGCTCACGGCCCTTGCGCAGGGCGCCGGTAGCGGGGGTTGCCCCACCCCTGGTCTTGACCTGTTCGTCCATGCCCCAATATATGAGAAATTATAATATTAATAGCGGGTAAGTGCGGAGGCAGTTACCCTTCTGCTGTGAGATATAGCCATGTGTTGCAGTGCTTCTTTCTTCTATACAAGCTCCCCTGCGCCGATGCTTTGGCCAACCCGGCTCCTGATCTCACCAAATTCCTGCTCCCTTACCATCACTCCGTTTTCAAAAACGGTTACCAGCTCGTTCCTGTACTCAGGCAGCTCTTCTTCCCTCACGGTTTTATATCCGTCGCCGGTAAGCACCAGCTTCAGCCGTCCCGCCTTTGATTTTTTGAATGACTGGCGGAGGTTCCCATGCCTGTCCAGCTCAATGGGATGCTTCTGCACATCCACGCATTTACCGCCCACTTCAGCAGAAGAACATTTAAAAGCAAACTTCTGCGTGTCCCTGTCCACCTTTTGAAGTAAAGCGCCGCCCATGCCCAGCACCAGGTTCTCGGCGCTGATGCCGTTCACCTTCAGCGCACCGTAAATGGAGCGGATGGATTGAATATCTATTCCATCCCCCTGAAGTACCCTTACCTGGGGAGGCAATACTTTATATCCTTTTTCATTCACCGTGTACCCGAACTTCTGCAACAGTATATCAAACACCTTAAGCAGGGTAAACACGGGATCACCGCTGTCGGGACGGATCACCAGCACTCCATCCCTGTTCAGTATAAGTTCTTTCAGCTCCGTGCCCCAGTATTCACTGCAGGCCCTGAAAATATTGTACGAGTCGGACACGCAGGATACGATGCCCGTAGGGAATGTTTGGAGCACATGCCTGAACATTTCCAGCTCGCCTTCTTCACCCAGCAGCGTACAAATGGAGTGCTCCGTGGCAGGTACCGAGGAGCCGTAAACAGTATTGGTGTTGTAATAGCGCCGGGCAAGAACAGAACCCTGTATGGTATCGCTGCCCCTGAAATTCAGCAGGTGCGCCGCACCGCCTATACCGGCGCTTTCCACCGAGCTGACACCGCGAAAACCAAAATCATTCAGCACATATTCAATTCCCTCCTTTGAAGCCAGCGAAGCTGTTTCATCATAATACTCTTCCACAATTTCCCTTATCGCCTTCGACAATGAAGCCACCGTGCAGGGATACCACACCTGCATCAGCAAACTTTCCAGGAAATTGGTAAGCCAGAAGCATTCGGGATCTGTGTTCTCGATCGTCATGAGGACATTATGCACGGGAACCACCGAGCCTTCAGGAACGGCTTTGATACGCACAGGCAGCCTGCCGCCGTGCTTTTCAAGGATATATTCGAACCTGCTCCTGTCAAACACATCATCCCTGCCAAATACCTGGGGCATGACAGCCGCGGCGTCTTCTATCTTTTCCCTTGTTATCACCACTCCTTCCAGGTAATGCTTTAAAAAATACTGGAGGCCGAAAAAGACTGTCTTATCAAAAAGGCCGCCGCGGCTTTCGAGGTAAGAATAGATGCTGGTGGTGCCGGGGTAATAAAGCTTGTGGTGAGAATATTTATACGCATCGGCCATCAGGATGATATTTTCGTTCGATTTCATAAAC
>DASWNB010000010.1:0-3863 GCA_036399455.1 Flavisolibacter sp.
GACAGCTTCCTCACTAAACGGCCCTCTACTCGCAACTGGCAGCTTACTTCTCGCAGCTTCGGCTAACAGCCAACAGCTATCAGCCAACAGCCTTCCTCCAAATGAACCAGCTTCGCAACAAAACTATGCCTGCCAGGGGCAGCAGGGCATTGTTCATCTGCTGCGGCAGGAAGAACCAGGCCAGCAGCAGGACGGCTGTGAGGAGGAATACGGCAAAGAAATATTTTCTCGCAAAATTGCTTCTGTGCAGCGCGAAAAAAGCCATCACTACGTGAGTGGGCAGGGCCCAGAGCAGGTTGAAGTTGTCGCGGCAAACCACGTGATCGGTTCCAAACCACATGAAAAGAAGGAGCAGTCCCGCCAGTCCTAACAGAAAGAAAAACACCACATCAAACACAATCATGCTCCTCTGCGCCCAGCGCCTGCGCACAAACGAGAGCACCGTCACAAAGGCCAGCAGCACCCCGAAGACAACAGCAGGACGAAACAGCGAGCCCGCATTCAGCGGCGAAGGCATTTGCAGAACGGGAATTGGCCGGGATACCAGCGGGCGGCCGCCCACCGTGGCGCTGTCAAATCCTTTCAGCAGGTAATCGGGCAAAAACATAGCCTGGCGGTTGGTTGCCTTACGGTCGAGGCGGGAGCCAAGGAGGATATCTATTCCCAGCTTGCTCCAGTACTGTCCGCCCCTGTCAAGGTAAGAGTGGATGAGGTTGCGAAAGGTAGGGATGCGGGCGGGCAGGATGTTTCGGAACACCACGGTATCACCTGCGTTCCTGGCTATCATATCCCCGGCGCGGGTAGTGCAGTTATCGAACAGGAAATCGTACCGGTAGTAGCGGTTCTGTTCCTGCGCATTCAGGAGCAGGGCACGAAAAAGGGCCTGCTTTTCGGCGCAGCCAAGCAATACATCCTGTTCCACCACGCTGCGGCTTTCGTATTGGTAGGCATACAGGAAATTGCTGAACTCCTCTACCGACAGGGAATAAAGCAGCTTGCCGCGGATGAATTGCGAGTAAAATTCGGGGCTGTACTGAAAAGTGCCGTAGTTGAACACCATGTCGGTACCCGCTGCATCCCTCACCCTGATGGCCGTATGGCCAAAGGAAGAATACAGCTCTTCGCCGGGACTGCAGGTGAGCAGGCTGATACGCAGCGTGCAGGAATCGCGCTGCGCCCCGGCGGGCAGGCAGCACAGGAGAATAAATCCGGTCAGGTAAGCGAGCTTTTTCAAGGGACTAAAGGTAAATGGGAATTGGGAATTGAGGAGAAGAAGCTGTTGGCTGATAGCTGTTGGCTATTGGCTTGTGTTCGTCCCACCTATGGACACTGTCCTCTTATTCATCATTTTGCGCATGTCCTCCTTCGCTGTTCCTGTGTGCTAACAGCTATCAGCCATAAGCCAACAGCTTCCTTCCGGTTATCGTGGTGTCTTAACGGTCATCCGTTTTTTAGTATTTTCACCCCGATGAACCAGCAGGAAGAGATCAGGGAATTGCAGCGGCAGGCAGAGCAACTGGCCGCTGAAATGGAGATGAGCCGCCGAAGGCTATCCGAGCTGCAGGAAAAGCTCCGGCAGCTTTCGGGAACAGGGCCTGTGCCTGCTCCTCCACCCGTGCAGCCCGTGGCAGTTGGAGACAGTGGCGGCGGGTCGCTGGAGAATTTCATCGGGTTGCGTGTCATTCACCTTATCGGCATTATCGTTCTGGTCATCGGTCTTTCCATAGGCGTCAAATACGCCATCGACCGCAACCTGGTTTCCGAAGCCATGCGCATTGCTTTGGCTTATTCCGCGGGGCTGGTGCTTTGCTTTCTTTCGCTCCGCCTGCGGCGGGGCTATTCGGGATTCAGCGCCATCCTGTTCAGCGGCGGCATGGCCTCGCTGTATTTTACCACTTATGCTTCTTTTGTTTATTACGGGATGATGTCTTTCGGGGTGGCATTCGCAGTAATGGTTTTGCTGACCTTCGTCACCACCGCAAGGGCTTTGCAATACGACAGGCAGGAAATAGCATTGCTTGGACTGGTGGGCGCTTATGCCATTCCTTTTCTTATCAGCTCCAATGCCGATCGTGCAGAGCTGTTTTTCCTGTACATACTGCTTATCAATACCGGTATCCTCTTTCTTAGCTACAGGCGGCAGTGGAAGCCTGTTGGGCGGTTGGCGCAGGGCATTACCTGGCTCTTGTTCCTGGGCTGGAGCTCCATCCGGTTTACCCCCGGGTTTACAGGAACGGCCACTCTTTTTATGAGCCTGTTCTTCCTGCTCTTCATGGCCCTCGCCTTTGCGGGCAAGGTGCTGAAAAAGCATCCGCTCACACCCAACGACGTGCACCAGGTATGGTTCAACAACATGGCTTATTATGTAGGATTGCTCTTTGTATTTGCTCCCGCCTACGAAGGCGGCGACATGGCATCGGTAACCGGGCTTTTCTCCGCTTTTATAGCCCTGCAAACCGGCATTTACTTTTCGCTGAACCGCGAGGAGAAGTACCTGCGCATCGTTCACCTGGTGTTTGCCCTGGTGCTGGCCGTACTGTATGTAGTGTTCGAGTGGGAAGGTATTACGGTTACGCTTCTCTGGCTGCTGATGTCGGTGCTGATCTTCGGCTGGGGCGTATGGGTAAAATCGGTAGCCCTCCGCGTATCGGGCATCGGCCTTATCGGCCTCACCCTGCTCAAGCTCCTCATCTTCGACAGCGGCTCTTTCTCTCCCGTACAAAAGATCATTGCCTACATCAGCCTGGGCGTGCTGCTGCTGGTGCTTTCTTTCTTTTACCAGAAGTTCAGGGGGAAGATATTTTCGGAGGAAGAATGAGGGAACTACTAAGTCGCAAAGACGCGAGGAATGCACAAAGATGGATTTAATGATTCCTATTTGAGTTCGTTCCAGTAGTAAGGTAAGGCCCTTGTAAATAGTGGTTTCCGCCTTCGGAACTTCTTTGATACATTTTGGATATGGACTTAATTGGATAGTCTGCTAACGCGGGTAACTGGTCCAGTATGTGGAAGGTAATCTAGTAAGATTTGGAAGTGACCACCAAGGACGATATATGTAGCGTCACTGCCATAGAGGTTCATTCTTCCAATTCTTAGGGAATCCCAGTTCAGTAAGACTAACGGTCGAGTATTGATCAATCAGGTCAAACACCTGTTGTTTGAAGCTGCTGCCAGGGCTAACCACATTCAATAGGAATAAAACAAAGCAGATCTGATAATACAATTTTTGTGAATCCTGCCAAAGCTTTGGTGGATCAACCCAAGGGTCAGGGGTTGTCTTTAATATCTTCGGAGGAAAACTAAATAAACGGTTGAAGATACGTGCATGATGTGCACATAAATTACGTAACACAACTAGTGAATTCATCCACGCTTCCAAGTATTCGTTGTTGGGCAGGTGTAGGGACTTAGCAATCGTTTGTTTAACAGGAGATGACTTTAATGTCGCATAGAGTTTGGAGAGCACCCCTAATGACACAATTTCCAGAGTTTTCCAGGAGGGGGGTGTCGACGGTGTTTTATATTTACGTTTATGTTCTCTAATGAAATCTTCTTCAGTTCTTCCGAGGTCTTTATAGATGTCTTTCAGGAGAGATTCGTGCACCTGTACATTTTTGAAGAGCGTCTCGTCTTCAAACCACCACGGATTATACTCGTGAGAAAGGTGATAAACCATTCTGGTCCTGAATCCAATTTCTACGCGTTCAATTGCATCAAACAACAGTAGCCTGACTTCACGGTCAAAATTGTAAAAGGTGATGACTTGCTCGAATGAGGTACCTGGTCTAAATGTGTGTTTCCTTACGTCTGTTTGCAGGGTGTACCAGTAGCCTCCAAGACGATAATAACTGATATTTTCCAAA
>DASWNB010000011.1:0-1858 GCA_036399455.1 Flavisolibacter sp.
TCCTCGAAGGAGAGTCCTTTATGAAGAAGGTAGTAGCGGTTTTTTTCGTTGAAGGCGCGCTGAAGCTCACGCTTATAGGTAGCCGAAGGCTTGTCCTTAAAAAAGCGGGAAAGTGCGATGGAGAAGGAGTCGATATGTTCGCGGAAGCGCTTGCCGCCTTTTTCGCGGAGGCCGTCTGCGCCAAAGTCGATGTATATGTCAAAAAAGGGAATGGAGGTGCTGAGCATCTGCCCGTCCTCGCTGTAAATTGTTCCCCTTTCGGCGTCAAGCTCAACAAAGCGCTGGTGCAGGCTGTCCGACATGCTGCGCCAGTAGGCGCCCTCGAAGCGTTGAATGTAAAAGGCCCGGCCCAGCACAATAAAGCTCAACAGAACCACACCCAGGAAACTGAGATAAACCCGCCACAGTATGTCGCGCTTTATTTCCACGGCTGGTGTTTGCTTGTTGTTTTTAGTTATTAATTATTGTTACTGCTGTCAATGAGTATTACCGGGGCAACGGTCAGCTCTTTCAGCCCCAGCGGTTCTACTGCCTTTATCACTTCGCTGGGCTTGCTCTTGCCCAGCGCTTCGCCTTTTACCGACTTGTATTCATTCTGCAATTCCTTCAGTTCTCTTGTGGCTCTTCCTATATCCCTGATGGTCTTGTCGGCATAGTGACCATTGTAGATATAGATGACTGCCAGCAGGGCCAGGAATAAAAAGAAGGGAACCTGCCTCATTACCGAGCGGTAGTTGAGCAGGCGCTTGATGTTGAAGCGTATTTCCTTTTCCTTTTTTTCTGTTGCCATCACCTCGTTTTAAGCTCTCATGGTTACGGATCTCTTATATCTTTTCGGCCACCCGGAGCTTGGCGCTCCGCGACCGTGGGTTGTTTCTTGTTTCTTCCGGTCCTGCCTCCACCGGTTTTTTGGTCACGGGCCTCAGTACTTTGGTCCGCGTGGTGTTGGCAAAGGGATGGTCTTCTTTCAGCTCGAAGGTGTTGTCCCGGAAAAACACCTTTACCATCCGGTCTTCCAGCGAGTGAAAGGTGATAACGGCCACCCTTCCCCCCTGTTTCAGCACATCGGGTGTCTGCTCCAGCAGCTCCTTCAGTGCGTTCAGCTCCTCGTTCACCTCTATCCGCAGGGCCTGGAATACCTGCGCGAAATATTTATTTGGATTACCCTTGACCACCGGGGCCAGGGCGGTTTTGAATGCCTCGATGGTTTTCAGCGGCGTAGTCCTTCTTGCCTCAACGATGGTGCGGGCCAGGGTTTTGGCGTTCGTCACCTCGCCGTACTGTTCGAAGAGCTTGTGAAGCTGCTGCTCCGAGTAGGCGCTGACGATGTCGAAGGCCGTTTTTTCCTGCCGCTGGTCCATCCGCATATCCATCGGCGCCTCGAAGCGGGTGGAGAAGCCTCGTTCCGCCTCATCGAACTGGTGGCTGCTTACGCCCAGGTCGGCCAGTATGCCATCCACTTCGGAGATGCCGTTAAGGCGAAGGAAGCGTTGGAGGTGGCGGAAATTCTGGGGGATGAACAGCACGCGGTCGTCTTCGGGAAGGTTCTGCCGGGCATCGGCATCCTGGTCGAAGGCGATGAGCCTGCCGGAAGCATCAAGCTTTTCCAGTATGGCCCTGCTGTGTCCGCCGCCGCCAAAGGTGCAGTCCACGTACACGCCGCCGGGCTTTATGGCCAGGTATTCGACCGTTTCGTTCAGGAGCACCGGGATGTGGTAAGCCATGGTGGTGAATGGTGAATGGTGAAGTCGTCAATCGTCAATCGTGAATCGTCAATGGGTCTTTCGCTAAGGAGCGCCGATCCCTAATTCCTAATTCCCAATCCCTAAGTCCTCTGCCTTCCGCCTTGCCGCCTTCT
>DASWNB010000012.1:0-8216 GCA_036399455.1 Flavisolibacter sp.
CACTTTGCACAGGCGCAGGGGCTGGCGCTGCCGGAGAACCCGCATCCCCGCTATTTCTTCAGCTCACTTTACAACCTGGCGGCATGCGTATCATAAGCGGCTCGCTGGGCGGAAGGAGGATCAATCCGCCTTCCAAAATGCCTTATACCCGACCTACTACGGACATTGCAAAGGAAGGGCTGTTCAACATGATCCAGAACCGGCTGGATATTGAATCGCTGCGGACGCTGGACCTTTTTGGCGGTACGGGCAGCATCAGCTACGAGCTGGCATCGAGGGGTGCAAAGGAGCTGACGATAGTGGAGAAGGACAGCCAGATGTTTGAATTCATCAGGAAAACCGCCGCGGACCTGAAGCTGGAAAACTTCAGGGTAGTGAAGTCGGACGTGTTCCGCTTTATGGATACCTGCGGCCAGCAGTTCGATCTGGTCTTTGCCGGGCCGCCTTATGCCCTGCAGAACATAGATGACCTGCCGGTGAAGGTATTCCAGAACAAACTGCTCCATCCCGGTGGATGGTTCATACTGGAGCACACGCCCCGGAACCATTACGAGGGAACTCCCTATTACCAATTCTCCCGCAACTACGGAACCACCGTTTTTTCGATATTCATCAATCCCGATGACCGATGACCGATGACCGATGAACGATGAACGATGAACGATGAACGATAACCGATGACCGATGAACGATGAACGATGAACGATAACCGATGACCGATAGAAAACATTATTATACTGCTTTCCCTTCGGTTGCCGGTTGTCGGTTGTCGTTCATCCTTAACAGAGACCTCTTCCACCAAAGGATATCCACCCATGCTGAAAAAAGAGCTTAGAAAGACCTATCGTGAAAAGCGCAACGATGTATCTCCCACCGAAAAGCTGAAGTGGGACGACCTGCTGCTCATACGCTTTCAAACCATCGAGCTGCCTTACATCAGCCACGTGCTGAGCTTTTACCCGATAGAAGAAAATAACGAGGTGAACACCTTTCACATCACCGATTACCTGCGCTTTCGCAACCCGGGCCTCCACATCTGCTATCCACGCACCGATATGCAGAACCATGCCATGGAGGCGGTGGTTTGCCACCCGGACAGCATCTTTCAATCCAATGCCTGGAACATCCCCGAGCCGCTGGATGAAACCGTTGCGGAGCCTTCCGAAATAGACCTGGTGATCGTCCCCATGCTTATATGCGACACCAAAGGAAACCGTGTAGGTTATGGCAAAGGCTTTTACGACCGCTACCTGGCTCAATGCCGCCCCGATTGCATAAGGATAGGTTTCTCGTATTTCGAGCCGGTAGAGGCGGTTGACGATACGGGCGAATTTGACGTACCTTTAGATTTTTGTATCACACCAGAAAGGGCCTATGTTTTCTAATTGGTTTTTAAAGTCATTCCGCATCCTGCTTCTTCCTTTCGCCCTTGTATTCGGATTGATTGTTTGGATACGCAACTGGCTTTATGATAAAAACATTTCCCGCTCCGCCTCTTTTGGCCTGCCCATCATCTGCGTGGGTAACCTGTCCGTTGGCGGCACGGGTAAATCACCCATGGTGGAATACCTGGCCATGCACCTGAAGAACCGGTTCAAAGTGGCCATCCTCAGCAGGGGCTACAAGCGCAAGACCCGCGGCTATGCCCTCGCTACCCCTCAAACCACTGCCCTCGACATAGGCGACGAGCCCATGCAGTTCCACCGCAAATTCCCCGGCATACCCATTGCCGTGGGAGAGGAGCGCCTGGTAGCCATACCGCAGCTTCTGCACGACCGTCCGGATACAGGCGTGATCCTGCTGGACGATGCCTTCCAGCACCGGGCCATCCGGGCGGGCCTCAATATCCTGCTTACCGATCACGGCAACCTGTTTACCCGCGACTTCTTCCTGCCCACCGGCGACCTCCGCGACCTGCCTTCGGGGTACAAAAGGGCGCACATTATCATTGTAACCAAGTGCCGGCACGATATGAGCGTGGAGGAAAAAGAAGCCATTACCAAAGAAATAAAGCCCCTGCCGCACCAGAAGGTGTTTTTCACCACCATTGCCTACGGAACGCCCTATCATATCACCCAGCAGAACCTCCGCCTCCTGGATGAGCACACCGAGGTGCTGCTGATCACCGGTATTGCCAATCCCCGCCCCCTGAAGAAATACCTGGAGGAAAGGATACATACCTACTACATGATGCACTACAACGACCATCACATTTTTTCGATTGACGATTGGCGTGAAATCATAAAGCGCTTCCAGGCCATAGAGGCGGAAAACAAGATACTTCTGACCACGGAAAAGGACGCCATGCGCCTGCTCAAGTTCGAGCAGGAGATAAATGGCATGCCTTTTTATGTATTGCCGATCGAGCATAAATTCCTTTTCGGACAGGCGGCAGAATTTGACGGCATAGTGGCGCAGTTCATTCAAAACTTCAAACAACCTACAAAACCATAATGGGAAGGAAAAACGGAAAGAAACCAGGCAAGAAAAAACAGGAAACCCGGCACAACGAGTACAGGGGTAGAATAGAAGTTACCCGCTCCGGGATGGGTTTCGTAGTAGTGGAAGGACTTGAAGAAGATATACTCGTCAAACCCAATGATTTCAATACAGCCATGCATGGCGATAAGGTAATAGTGCAGGTGGACCCCGCCCGTGCCGGCAAGCGCATGCAGGGCGTGGTCACCCAGGTGACCGAACGCAAGCAGATGGAATTTGTCGGCCGCCTGGAACTGAGCAAGGGCTTTGCCTTTTTCGTAGCCGATACGGACAAGCGCATGCCGGACATCTACATCCCCGAAAAAAGCATCAACAACGCCACCGAAACAGACCGCGTGGTGGTGCGGATCACCGAATGGGAGCAGGGCGGTAAAAAGCGTCCCGTAGGCGAAGTGGTGACCATCCTCAACCCGGAGGATAGCAACGACCTGGCCATGAAGGAGATACTGCTGGAGAACGGTTTCCCCCTGGAGTTCCCCGATGAAGCCCTGGAGGTGGCTGCCCGAATTCCCGAAGCCATCACCGAAGCCGAAATAAAAAAGCGCCGCGACTTCCGCGATGTGCTCACTCTTACCATAGACCCCGTGGACGCCAAGGACTTCGACGACGCCCTTTCCCTGAAGGTGCTGAAGAACGGCAACTACGAAATAGGCGTGCATATAGCCGACGTAAGCCATTACGTGGAGCCCAATACCGCTCTTGACGAGGCCGCCTATGGCAAAGCCACATCCGTGTACCTGCCGGACCGCGTGAATCCCATGCTCCCCGAGCACATCTCCAACGTGCTTTGCTCGCTTCGCCCGAAGGAGGACAAGCTTACTTTTTCAGCCGTTTTCCAGATGACTCCCAAGGGACAGGTAAAGCAATACTGGCTTGGCAAGACCGTCATCCACTCCAACCACCGCTTTACCTACGAAGAGGTGCAGGAGATCATTGAAAAAGAAGAGGGCCTGTATTCCGACGAGATCCTGCTGCTCAACAGCATTGCGCAGCGGCTGAGAAGAAAGCGTTTTGAAGCCGGGGCGATCAACTTCTCCAGCCAGGAAGTGCGCTTCAAGCTGGACGAGAAAGGAAAGCCGATAGGGATTGTTGTAAAGGAAAGCAAGGAAGCCCACCAACTGATCGAAGAGTTCATGCTGCTGGCGAACAAGGTGGTGGCGGAGCACGTATCGAAGATAGAGGTGAACAAAAAGCCCCTGCCTTTCCCTTACCGTGTGCACGACCTTCCCTCAGAGGAAAAGCTTCTGCCCTTTATGGCCTTTGCCCGCAAGTTCGGCCACAAATTCGACGTGTCTACGCCCGAAGCCATTGCTTCCTCCTTTAACCAGATGCTGGAAGATGCCCACGGCAAGCCCGAGCAGCACGTGCTGGAGCAACTGGGCATACGCACCATGGCCAAGGCGGCCTATACCACTGAAAACATCGGCCACTACGGCCTGGGCTTTGAGAACTACTGCCACTTTACTTCGCCCATCCGCCGCTACCCTGACATCATGGTGCACCGCATACTGGAAGATGTGCTGAACAACAAGCTGATTGCCGACAAGCAACTGGAGCAGAAGTGCAAGCATAGCAGTGAAAGGGAACGTGCCGCTATGGAAGCAGAGAGGGCAGCCAACAAATACAAGCAGGTGGAATACATGCAGGACTTCGTAGGGGAAGAATTCGATGGTGTTATCAGCGGCGTAGCCTCCTTTGGCTTCTGGGTAGAAACCGTTGAGCACAAATGCGAAGGCATGGTCAGCGTCACCAGCCTGGCCGAGTACGACGAGTTCCGCATGGTAGATACCGATTACAGCCTCGTAGGCCACCGCAGCGGCCGCAAGTTCCGCATCGGCGACCGTGTCCGCATCAAGGTCATCTCCGCCAACCTGGGCAAGCGCCAGCTTGATTACGAATGGGTGCTGACCCCGGCCCTCGACGAAGCGAAGGAAGCAGAGCAGGTGGAAGATACAAGGCCGAAGAAGGGTAGGGGGAAGAAGAAGAAAGATGACCGATGAACGAGGAACGATGACCGACCACCGATAACCGATAACCGATAACCGAAGCGCAAAGTGGAAGGCGGCCTTATTCACCATTCACCATTGACCATTCACGATTGCCGATTCACGAATTCACCATTCACCCAATGCACTCATTCCACGAACTTTCAGCACGTTTTTCCGATTACTTCAGCAGGGAGCATTTCCCACAGCAGCCTGCATCCCTTTATGAGCCGAACCGGTATTTCCTGCAGCTTGGCGGCAAGCGTGTCCGTCCTGTTCTCTGTCTTATGGCCAATGAGCTGTTTGATGAAATTTCGGTAGATGCCTGGCATGCTGCATCGGCCATAGAGCTTTTTCACAATTTTACCCTGATACACGACGATATCATGGACCAGGCGCCGCTTCGCCGCGGAATGCCTACCGTACATGAAAAATACGGTCCCAGCACAGCCCTCCTCAGCGGCGATGTAATGCTGGTGGCCGCCTACGAACACCTGAGCAAGATGACGCCTGCATACCTCCGCCGCATCCTGCAACTGTTCAACAAAACCGCCAGCGAGGTTTGCGAAGGACAGCAACTGGACATGGATTTTGAAAAGCAGGACGGTGTAAAGTTCGACGACTACCTGGAGATGATCAGCCTTAAAACTTCCGTGCTGCTGGCCGCCAGCCTGAAAATGGGCGCCATACTCGGCGGTGCGCTGGAGCGCAACCAGAACCTGCTGTACGAATTCGGAAGAAAGCTTGGCCTTGCCTTCCAGGTCCAGGACGATTACCTCGACGCCTTCGGCGATCCTGAAAAATTCGGCAAGCAAACCGGAGGCGACATACTCGCCAACAAAAAGACCTTTCTCCTCATCCGGGCCCTTGAAGCCGCCTCCCCGGACCAGAAAGATCACCTTCACCAACTGCTCCGCTCCAACCCTCCCAATAAAGTGCAGGAAGTCCTTTCCATCTTCCATGCCTGCCGCGTGGACGAATGGGCCCGTGAACTGAAAGAACAATTCAGCCAGGAAGCCTTCCACCACCTCGAAGACATTGCCGTTCTCTCCAAACGCAAAGAGCCGCTCAGGGAACTGGCGGAGTTTCTGATGCAGAGAGAGAGTTAACCGATAATCGACCACCGACCACCGAGGCTCCCGTTCTTCGGGGCTTCTTCGCGTCTTTGCGCCTTCGTGGTTAACCATAAAATAGCAAAGACGGAGTGATGCACAAAGGATATCGGTGGTCGGTGGTCTCTGATCGGTAATCCGAAATATTACGAGCCGCGCTATTCCAACCCTTTTTTTTTCTATTTTGTCCCCTTAAACCAACTGCTGATGGCACACCCACTGTTCAGAAGAAAGCCCATATCGGATATAATGGATGACAAGCAGGACGCGGAAGCGCACAAACACGGCCTCAGCCGGGTGCTTACCGTCCGCGACCTTACCTTCTTCGGAATTGCCGCCATCATTGGTGCGGGAAGCTTCAGCAGCCTTGGCGGGGCCGTCCGCGACGGAGGCCCGGGTGTGGTGATACTGTTCATCCTTACCGGCATTGCCTGCGCCTTTACGGCCTTTTGTTACGCCGAATTCGCCAGCCGCATACCTGTGGCAGGAAGCGCCTATACATACGCGTATGCCTCCTTTGGCGAGCTGTTCGCCTGGATCATTGGCTGGGCCCTGATCATGGAATACTCCATCGGCAACATCTACGTGGCCTTTTCGTGGAGCGACTACTTTACTTCTTTGCTGGGCAAGCTTAACGTGCATGTCCCCAGCTATCTCACCACCAGCTATCTTGAAGCAAAACACGCCGTTGCGGGGGGAGACGCCAGCCCGGACCTGCTGAGTGCGTGGAATACGGCCCCCGTAGTAGGCGGGCTGCGCCTCATTGCGGACCTGCCTGCGCTGACGATCAACATCCTTATTACTTACCTGGTGTTCAGGGGTATAAAGGAAAGCCGCAACTTCAGCAACGTGATGGTAATCCTGAAGCTCGCCGTGGTGGTGCTGGTGATCATTGTAGGTGGCGCCCTCATTTTCTCCAACAACCTTACAGGCAACTGGATGCCCGCCAACGAGGAAGGCATCCGCTCCTTTATGCCCGAAGGCTTTGGCGGCGTGATGGCCGGCGTGAGCAGCGTGTTCTTTGCCTACATAGGCTTTGATGCGGTGAGCGTTCTGGCAGAGGAAAGCAAGAACCCCCAGCGGGACCTGCCCAGGGGCATGATCTGGTCGCTGGTGATTTGTACTATTGTGTATATACTGCTGACCCTGGTGCTGACCGGCGCCGTAGCCTACGGCAAATTTGCCAACGTTGGCGACCCGCTGGCCTTTATATTCGAGGCAGGTAACCTTAATGTGGGCTGGATGCAGTTACTGGTAGCCATCTGCGCCGTAATTGCCATGACCAGCGTGCTGCTGGTGTTCCAAATGGGCCAGCCGCGCATCTGGATGAGCATTAGCCGCGACGGCCTGCTGCCGCCCGCCTTCCAGAGGATCCATCCCCGCTTTAAAACGCCTTCATTCTCCACCATTGTAACGGGCATACTTGTGGGACTGCCCCTGCTGTTTACAGATAAGGAATTCGTGCTGGACTTCACCAGCATCGGCACCCTCTTCGCCTTTGTGCTGGTGTGCGGCGGCGTGCTGCTGATACCGCGGAGGCAGAAGGTTCCCGGCAAGTTCCACCTGCCCTATATCAATTCGAAGATCATATATCCCATCCTGATCCTTGGCGCTGTGGCATTGATACTGAATTATAGCGGAGGCTACTTCACCGAGCTATTCAATGGCGATTTCTCCGATTACAGCAAGGCGGAGAACAACAGCGACTACCTGTTCCAGACGCCTGCCGTGAAGATCGCCACCATCATCTTCTGGGTGTTCAGCATTGTGCTGTCCATCCTGGCCTTTGCCCGCAACCTCTCCCTTATTCCCTTGCTGGGCCTTACATTCTGTCTCTACCTGCTCACCGGCATGTCCGGCTCCAACTGGAAATGGTTCTTTATCTGGTTTGCAATCGGCATCGTAGTGTATTTTATTTACGGGTACAGGAAGAGTAAGCTGGCGGTTCAGTAAGCTGTTGGCTGATAGCTGTTGGCTGGTAGCTTTGTTCACGTGCAGCCATTTAGATCTTCTTAAAAGATGATGTCAATCGCGTGCCTGCACGGCCAACAGCTACCGGCTATTGGCCAACAGCTTGCGGCTTGCGGCCAGCAGCCTAACTTTGCATCATGAAATTCCAGATCGGTGACAAGGTGCTTGTGCTTCATTCGAACGAGGAAGGCGAGGTGATAGACGTTATAAATGACCAGATGGTGCTGGTGGAAGTGAGGGGTGTGAAATTTCCTGCCTATATCGACCAGCTTGATTTTCCCTACTACAAGCGTTTTACGGAAAAGAAGATGTTCCCGCCCAAGAAGGAAAAGAAATTCGTGGAGAATGTGCGGAAGGAAAAAGAAGAGCCCAGGCATAAGATAGCCGACGGCGTATGGCTTTCCTTCCTGCCCGTGATGGACCAGGACGAGTTTGGCGATGACGTGGTGGAAGAGCTGAAGATCCACCTGATAAACCGGACCGATAAGACCTACGACTTTATCTACCGCCTGCAGTTTTTTGGAAAGACCGAGTTTGAGCTGAAGAACCAGGCGCATGCTTTCAGTGATTTCTACCTGCACGATGTGCCGTTCCGCGATATGAGCGATAGCCCCAGTTTCTTTTTTGAATTCTCCCTTTTCCAGCCCAA
>DASWNB010000013.1:0-2443 GCA_036399455.1 Flavisolibacter sp.
TCCAGCCCTGTTTTCTCCGCAATATCCTTCAGGATCATGGGCCTCAGCGTGGTTTCATCGCCGGTCAGGAAGAAGTCATGCTGGTGGTTCATAATGGCGGTCATGGTGCTCAGCAGGGTGTGCTGGCGCTGCTTGATGGCATCGATGAACCACTTGGCCGCATCTATCTTCTGCTTGATGAAGAGAACGGCTTCCTTCTGGCGGCGGTCCTTCTTGGAGCCGCGGTCATATTCCTTCAGCATTTCGCGGTAGCCTTCGCTGATGCGGAGCTCGGGGGCATTCTTGGAGTTGAGGGTAAGCTCCAGCTTGCCGGCGTTGTTGAGGATAAAAAAGTCGGGCACCACGTAGGCTTCGGCCTTGTTCACTTCGCCCACGTTTCCGCCGGGCTTGGGGTTAAGGCGGGTGATCTGTATCATCACCTCCTTCAGTTGCTCGTCGTCGAGGTTAAGGCCCCGTTGTATTTTTTCGTAATGCTTCTTGGTGAATTCGTCAAAATAGCGGGAGATAGCCTGGGTGGCAAGTTCCACGTCCTTTCCTTCTTCTTTCTGGCGGAAGAGCTGTATGAGCAGGCATTCCTGCAGGTTGCGGGCGCCTACGCCGGGAGGATCGAACTGCTGTATGCGCCGGATGATGCCTTCCACTTCTTCATCCGTGGTGTCGATGTTCTGCCTGAAGGCCAGGTCATCAACGATAGCGGAAGTTTCGCGGCGCAGGTAGCCATCCTCGTCAATGCTGCCGATGATCTGCTCGGCGATCCTGAACTCACGTTCATCGAGCTTGAGCATGCCCAACTGGTTTTCGAGCACTTCATAAAACGAAGTCTCGACCTTATAGGGCATGGTGGTCTTTTCTTCCTGGTCGCCGTAATTGTCGTCGCGCAGCTTGTAATCGGCTATATCATCGTCGCCTTCGTGTATATAATCGGAGAGATCTATGTTCTCGTACTGTTCTTCGCTTCCGGTTTCTTCATACTCTTCAGGGGCGCCTTCGGTAAATTCGTCCTTTCCTTCCTCGTAGCTTTCATCATGGCTGTCTTCGGCCATTTCCAGTGCGGGGTTCTCTTCCAGTTCTTCCTTGATGCGTTCGTCCAATATGGCGGTAGGCACCTGCAGCAGCTTCATAAGCTGAATTTGCTGCGGGGACAGCTTCTGTAGTAACTTCTGTTGTAAACTTTGGCTTAGGCTCATGTATGGTTATCTGTGGCGAAAAAAATCCGCCGTGTTCACAAAAATCAAGCCGTAAATTTACTGCAAATTGTAATCCATGGTCCGGATGATTCCCGCTTTCCTCGTCATTTTGCTGTTAAATTCCCCGGAAGCCGCTTCACAGCTCAATTCCAGGCCGAAGATCGACAGCCTGCCGCCCCGCTTTTCTTTGGCAGTTTTGCCGCAAAATTTCTACAATCAGCACCTGGGATTTTTCTGTAAAAAGGAGGCCGGGTTACAAAGGCGTACTTCCTTCAATTTATTTATCAGACTTGGGACGAAAGAGTATGTTGATCGTATGGAAGGGAAGGCGGCGGGAAAGAGGTTTTAGGTTAAAGGCTATTGGCTGATAGCTGATAGCTGTTGCTATTAGCACATCAGGGCAGCGACAAAGTTCTGCCGAAGAATGATGAATAGATTACGAGTTCTTCCGGTCGAACGTGTCCGGCTACCGGCTAACAGCTACCAGCCAACAGCTTCTCTCTTCACGCTTTCTGCTCCTGTCTTTCCAAAACTCCCTTTACAACAGAAACAATCTTCTCCCCCTTCTCCCTGACCTGCTCATCGGTCCAGAGGAGGCTGATGGAAGTGCAGATGCAGCGGCTTATAACGGAGTCGGAGGCAGAGAAATCCTGTTGCGCCAGTTTTTGAAGAGCGTCTTGCTGAACGGGCGTTAGCGGGTAAAGGGAATCGGGGTTCTTCAGGTGATCCCATTTGCGGATGTAGTGCCAGTTGTTGTCGTACCAGTAGAAGTCGCCTGCAAGTATGCCCTGCGCTTTCAACTCGGCTACTACGGCACGGGTAATTTCTTCGGTGGGCAGGAACCAGCTCAGGAAAGTGCAACTGTCGCCCTGCGGATCAGGTATGCGGCGGAAGGAAATGCCGGGCACCTGCTCCAGTATGCTCTTCAACGCGGTGTGGTTCTTTTTCTGGATGGAAAGAAATTCATCTACCCTCCTGATCTGCGCCAGCCCTACTGCTGCGTGCAGTTCCGATATGCGATAGTTATAACCGAGGAAGGGATGCAGGTCGGCCCCGCGGTCAGCGCCTTTATGGTCGTGACCGTGATCGGTGAAGCCGTCGCATTTGATGTATATGTCTTCGCTGTTGGTCATCACCACGCCGCCTTCGCCGCAGGTGATGGTCTTTACAAAATCAAAAGAGAATGTCCCGGCATGGCCGATGGTTCCCAGGCTGCGTCCCTTGAAGCTGGCGCCAATGCTCTGGCAGGCATCTTC
>DASWNB010000014.1:0-6162 GCA_036399455.1 Flavisolibacter sp.
CTTTTTTTGGAGGAGATTGCCCAGTTCCATGTAATGATTCCTGTGCTGGAGGAAATTGGCCAGCGCCACCTGCTTGGGCGTATCGCAGGTAAAGCAGTTGAACTGGTGGATCTTCCTGAACTCCTTCATCAGCTCCGGCGAGGACACGCAATAGCCCAGCTTCCATCCCGTGCAGTTATACACTTTTCCAAATGAAAAGCATACAAAGCTTCTTTCCAACAGGTCGGGATATTTGAGGATGCTTTCGTGCTTCTTGCCGTCGAAGATGAGGTGTTCATATACTTCGTCGCTGATGATGGCGATGGAGCTGTCCTTTGTTACCTCCCTCAGTTGCTGTATGTCTTCCGCGGAAAGAACGCTGCCGCTCGGGTTGTGCGGCGAGTTGATCATGATGGCCCTGGTCCTTTCCGTGATGCTGCTCTTCACCTCGTTCCAGTCGATGCGGTAGTCAGGGAAGGTCAGTTGCAGGGTCACGGCTTTTGCGC
This sequence comes from Flavisolibacter sp., assembly GCA_036399455.1. Classification (GTDB taxonomy): domain Bacteria; phylum Bacteroidota; class Bacteroidia; order Chitinophagales; family Chitinophagaceae; genus Flavisolibacter. Next base: position 486 of record DASWNB010000014.1, read on the forward strand.
CGTTCAGTTCAATGGCGGGGATGTAGCTGTCGTAAGCCGGTTCAAATACAATCACTTCATCGCCGGGCTGCAGTATGGTAGTAAGCGCCGTATAAAGCGCATAGGTTCCGCCGGGTGTGACGGTGATCTGCGCATCCGGGTTTACGCTCGCCTGGTAGAGCCAGGAAATTTTCTCCGCGATGGCTTCCCGCAGGGGAATATAACCGTTCATGTGCACGTACTGGTTGAACCCGTCCTTCATAGCCCTGTTCACCAGCTCTACCAGCTCTTCACTCATGGGATAATCAGGAAAGCCCTGTCCCAGGTTGATGGCCCTGTGCTCCATGGCCAGCGAGCTCATAACGGTAAATATGGTAGTGCCTACATTGGGAAGCTTTGATTGTATCTGCATGAAGGCGAAGTTACGGAGGAAGGCGAAAGGTAAAAGGTGGAGGGTAGAAGGCGGGAGCTGTTGAGGAGGAAATATTCAATATTCAATGTATCAATGCTCAATATTCAAGTGGTTTCCAATTCAGCGACCTCCTTGAGAATTGATCGTTGAACATTGAATATTGAGCATTGAAAAAGCTGCCGCACCATGAGGTATCCAACCTCGAAAACGACCTCCTTCTACCTTCTACCTCACCCTACCACCGCCGTTGCTTCTATCTCGATAAGATACTCCGGCGCAATCAGCCTGCTTACTTCCACCATCGTGGTGCAGGGTTTTATGGAGGCGAAGAATTCGCCGTGGGCACGGCCGTATTCTTCCCAGCGGGAGATGTCGGTTACGAACATGCGGGTGCGGACCACGTCGGTGAGTTCTGCGCCGGCACGCTTGAGGATGGACTCTATTTTCTGGATGATGAATTTGGTTTGGAGGTAGGGATCATCGCCGCCAATGAGATCGCTGTTTTCATCTACGGCTACTGTGCCGGTTACTTCAATTACGTTGCCCACCCGCACGGCGCGGCTGTAGCCCACTATGTCTTCCCACCTGGCGCCGGAAGAATAGTTAGTTCTGTTGCTGGACATATTTAATGGAAACGTTTTCAGTTCTGATAAGGGGCTCGCAGTGGAAGCGGAGGAACACCTGCGCCAGCGTGATCACATCTTTCTGGCAGTAATGAACAATGCGGTCCAGGTCCTTTTCGATCCAGTACACGCTGTTCACCATGCTGCCGTCCATGTCGTCCTTTGGCGAGGGTACACCCAGCACCTTGGCCAGCAACCGTAACGAGGTGAAGTTCTTGTAATCACCGAATTTCCACATATCCATCGTATCGTGGTGGCGTATCTCCCAGGGCTTTCTTCCTGCTATCTTCAGGGCTTCGGGAATCTCGATGCCGTTGATGATCATGCGGCGGCAGAGGTAGGGATAATCGAACTCCTTGCCGTTGTGTGCGCAAAGAAACCTGTCTGCACTGCCCGACCAGGATTCGAGCATGATCGCAAATTCTTTCAACAGCCTTTTCTCGTCTTCGTTGCAGAAGGATTTTACCACCAGCTTGCGGTCCGTGCCAGTGCCCTGTATGCAGCCGCAGGAGATGCAGATGATCTTCCCGAACTCCGCATAAATGGCGGCCCGGGGATAAAGCGTTTCGCTGGTTTCTTCGTCCCGGCCGCGGGCCAGGATCTGCGCCTTGTGGTCCCACAGCTCTTTCCATTCGGCATCCAGGTGCTCGTAGGTTTCCGCCTGGGAAACGGTTTCTATATCTATAAAGAGAATGTTGTTGAAGTTCATAGTCGTGAATGGTGAATGGTGAATACCCTCAGTCGTGAATCGTGAATCGTGAATAGCGTTCAGTGAAATTAGTTCTTCCTCTTCTTGTACTAACGAATAAATATCCACTATTAACTACTCAGCATTGACGATTCACGATTGACGATTCCCGATTGCTGATTGACGATTCACGTCACAGGAACTTGTCTCCCTTGTTCCTTTTCACTTCGGCTACATAGTCCTTTATTTCCTGTTCTTTTTCTTTCTGGCAGATGAGCAGCACGTCCTTGGTGTCGGCCACTATAAAATCATCCAGCCCCTGGATCACTACCAGCTTTCCGTCGGGAACGTTCACCACGCACTTGGTGGCGTCAAAAACGATCACGTTGCTGCCGGCAACGGCATTTTCCAGGTAGTCTTTTTCCATGTTCTCCCAGGCGCTGTTCCATGTTCCCAGGTCGCTCCAGCCGAAGTTCCCGGGGATCACATATACATTGTCCGCCTTTTCCATTACTCCAAAGTCTATGGAGATGGTGGTGCACATGGGATATATATTTTCGATGGCCTGCTTCTCTTCGGGGGTGTTCATCTTGTCCAGCTCACCCATGAACAGCTCATACATTTCGTTCATGTGCTTGCGGAACGCTTCGATGCCGCTCTTCACCTGCCATACGAAAATGCCCGAGTTCCAGAGGAAGTCGCCGCTCGAAATAAAGGCCTGGGCCAGCTCGCGGTTGGGCTTTTCGGTAAAGGTCTTCACCTTGTACACCGATGGCGTCACCTCTACTCCCTCGTGCTGTATATAGCCGTAGCCGGTGTTGGGATAGGTAGGCGTTATGCCGATGGTGATAAGGGCGTTGAAATGGTTTACAAAGAGCGTAGCTTCCCGGCAGAGGTCGAGGAACTTGTCTTCGTTCAGTATCAGGTGGTCGGCGGGCGCCACAATGAGCGAGGCTTCGGGGTTCAACTGCTGGAGCTTGAAAGAGATATAGGCAATACAGGGGGCCGTGTTCTTTCGGAAAGGCTCCGTCAGTATGTTTTCCCTTGGAATATCGGGAAGCTGCTCCTGTGTTACGTTGAGGTATTCGTTGGCGGTAACCACGTAGATGTTCTCTATGGGCACCAGCTTCAGGAACCGGTCAAAGGTTTGCTGTATCAGGGTTTGTCCGGTTCCCAGTATGTCCAGGAACTGCTTGGGGTGGTTTACCCTGCTGAGCGGCCAGAAGCGGCTGCCGATGCCGCCGGCCATGATGGCTACATAAATGTTCTGGTCCTTGTTCTGCATTTGTTCTGCATCCTTTTAAATCAATCCTTCTTTTACCAGATCGTGAAGATGCAATATGCCCAGGTAGTTTCCGTCCTCGGCCACAATCAATTGCATGATCTCGTTTTGACGCATTAAATCTAATGCGTTTACTGCCATTTCGGAAGGCGATATGGTTTTTGGGTTCAGGCTCATGATATCAACGGCCCTGATGTTTTGAATGGTATCGCTTTTTTCCAGCATCCGGCGAAGGTCGCCGTCGGTGATGATGCCTACCAGCTTGCCGTCGGTTCCCGTTACGGCCGCTACGCCCAGCCTTTTACGGGTGATCTCCATGATCACTTCCTTTACCGACTGGTCGGTTTTTACTTCGGGCTTTTCGTTTTCGGGGTAGAGGTCTCCCACCCGCAGGTAGAGCTTCTTGCCCAGGGTTCCGCCGGGGTGCAGCTTGGCGAAGTCTTCCATCTCAAAACCCCGCTTCTCCATCAGGCATACCGCAACGGCATCACCCATAACCAGTTGGGCCGTGGTGCTTGTGGTTGGCGCCAGGTTGTTGGGACAGGCTTCCTGGGCCACCGTTGTATTAAGCACAAAATCCGATTTCCTGGCCAGGTAGGACGACATGTTGCCGGTGATGGCCACCAGGCAGTTGCCGAAATTCCTGACCAGGGGAAGGAGCACTTTGATTTCAGGGCTTTCGCCGCTTTTGCTGATGACGATCACCACGTCTTCCGGCTGGATCATGCCCAGGTCGCCGTGGATGGCGTCTGCGGCATGGAGGAATATGGCGGGCGAACCCGTGGAGTTGAGGGTAGCTACGATTTTTTGAGCGATGATGGCGCTTTTGCCGATACCGCTGATAACGATCCTTCCCTTGCAGGCCGCCAGGCAGTCGATGGCTTTTTCAAAGCTTTCGTCCAGTTGGGAAGCGAGCTGAAGAACGGCGTCTGCCTCCATCCGGATAGTGCGGTGGGCCGCTTCTAGTATGGAAGTCTCTGTTTTCAAGGCCCAAATTTAGAGGATTTTAAGCCCAAATGCCGTTTATAATCGATGGTTGTCATTTTAACTAATTTCTCTGGAAAATGCGGCTTTCTCTTACTAAATTCGCTTGCCTTTTTGACCTGCCCGGCCCTGAACGGGTGCTGATCCGCTACCCAGACACTTTAAACCCGGTCAAAAGCGTCTGCACTCGTTCTCCGCTGTTTCACAAAGGCAAGTTTATTGACTGGCTTTTTCCAAAGCTTAAAAAGTAAAATCTAATGACTTCAGTAAAGAAAAAACCTGCTGTAAAAACCACCATGCCCAAACCGAAAGCCCAATCCAAACCGGCCCTGGGACTTGACCTGAAAGCCGCCCTTCGCGAACATTTCGGCTTTAAGGACTTCAAAGGCCAGCAGGAACAGATCATACAATCCCTTCTTTCAGGAAAAGATACTTTCGTAATAATGCCTACCGGCGGAGGCAAGAGCCTGTGCTACCAGCTTCCGGCCATGGTAAGCCCCGGGGTGGCCATTATTGTCAGCCCTCTTATCGCCCTTATGAAAAACCAGGTGGACCTGGTAAGAAGCTACAGCAGCAAGGACGACGTTGCCCACTTCCTCAATTCCACGCTTTCCAAAAAGGAGATCCGCGAAGTGCACGAAGACCTGAAGTCCGGCCGCACCAAAATGCTCTACGTAGCCCCCGAAACCCTTACCAAGCAGGAAAACCTGGAGATATTCTCCGACCTGGAGATCTCTTTCTTTGCCGTGGACGAGGCGCACTGTATTTCCGAATGGGGCCATGATTTCCGTCCCGAGTACCGCCGCCTGCGGGAAATGACCGAGCAGATCAATCCCAACATACCCATAATTGCCCTTACCGCTACCGCCACTCCCAAGGTGCAAAGCGATATTATTAAGAACCTGGGCCTCCGCGAACCCGAGATATTCATCTCCTCCTTTAACCGTCCCAACCTGTATTACGAGATACTGCCCAAGATGAAGAAGGACCAGACGCTGAAGAGCATCACCAGGTTCATTGTACAGAATAAAGGGAAAAGCGGCATCATTTATACACTGAACAGGAAAACAACGGAAGACCTTGCCGATGTACTGATGGCCAACGGCATCAAGGCCGTGGCCTATCATGCCGGTCTTGACGCCAAGCTGCGTTCCGATAGGCAGGACCAGTTCCTGAACGAGGACGTGCAGGTGATCGTGGCCACCATCGCCTTTGGCATGGGCATAGACAAGCCCGATATCCGCTTTGTCATCCATTACAATATTCCCAAGTCCATAGAGAACTACTACCAGGAAACCGGTCGTGGCGGCCGCGACGGCCTTGAAGGCAAGTGCCTGCTGTATTATTCACATAAGGACGTATCCAAGCTGGAGCACCTCATGCGCGACAAGCCCCTGAGCGAACGCGAGGTGGGCGCCCAGTTGATCAGCGAAACCGTGGCCTATGCCGAAAGCGGTGTTTGCCGCCGCAAGGTGCTGATGAGCTATTTTGGAGAAGAGTACACGACCGAAAATTGCGGAAGCTGCGACAACTGCAGGCATCCGAAGGAAAAAGTGGAAGCCAGGCAGAGCGTAGTCCAGGCACTGCAGGTGATCCAGGCTCTTGACGAGCGCTTTGCCACCGATTACGTGGTAAGGATCATCACCGGCCACCTGACCCCCCAGATCAAGATGTACCGCCACGAAAGCCTGCCCCAGTTTGGCATTGGC
>DASWNB010000015.1:0-11423 GCA_036399455.1 Flavisolibacter sp.
TAGGCATGGGCACCATCAGCGGCAGCAGTATCACCGAGCCCCAGAAATCGTTCTTCCTTAAATTTCCCGGGAACAGCTTTTTATGCGCCGCTTCATGCCCCACAATATAAAAGCGGTCGAGCCACAGTCCCTGCATGAACAAAACGGGAACATAAAGAACATATCTCACCCAACCACCCAGTTGAGTATTGATGCTGTAAGCCACGAAGGACAGGAGCAGGAAAACGGCAACGGACTCGATGATGAGGCGGGAGTTGATGGAGGATGCGTTAGGTTGGTGGTTCATGGTCGTGAATCGTTAGAAAGCTGATGGCTGATAGCTGTTGGCTGTTAGCCGTGCACGATCGGGAACAAAGATCGCGTCCATAAATATAATATTCCTGCGTGTAGGGAGCAGCTTCTTGCTATAACTTTCACATGGAAATCCTCGCGTCCTGGCGTCCTGGCGGTTATTCCCATCACATTTAAAAAACGGGATCTGGAAACTGCACGTGAACAAGCCATCAGCTAACAGCCATCAGCCAACAGCTTCTCTCTATAAACTTACCGCCTGCAATTCCTTCACCGCTTCATCCAAAAAGTTCGGAAGTACATAGCCATACGTACGCATGATCTTATCGGGGTCGTTGAGGTGTTCGATCATGCTTTTCCATTTTTCCTCGCCGTGCTCTTCTATGACGATGTTCTTTTTTTCTTCGGTCTGGAGGTACATGGTCATGCCGATGGCATCGGCTTCGGGATGGAATTGCGTTCCGATCATCCAGGGATTGAAGCGTACGGCCATTACGGCCTGTGGGTAGGGCACGTGGGGGCGGTATTTTTCAATGCAGAGCATTTCAGCGCCCAGCATGGTCAGCTTTTCCAGTTCGGGATGGATCACCTGCCAGTCGCGGCTGTCCACCACGTAGAAGGGATCGTTGAGGTTGCGGAGCACGGGATCGGCCTGCCCGGCGGGAAGCACATGAACGGGAAACACCCCGAAGGCGGTAGATTTCCGCTTGGTTACCAGTCCGATACCGTAGTGACGGCAGACGAGCTGGAAGGAGTGGCAGATAAAGAACACATGCTTCTTGGGCGAATTGTGCCTGTTCCAGTTCTCCACGTCGTTGAGCCAGCGGAAATAGGCGGTCTCCCATTCGGAGCCGGCACTTTCCATGGGTGAGCCGGGGCCGCCGCTGGAAATATATACATCGTAAGAAAGATCGGGAATTTCGTTTTTCAGGCGTACGTCAAACTCATCGCGGATAACTTCCACATGGTGGAAATCGCTCCACTGGTTGAGGATTTCGCGGATACAGCGCATGCCCAGGTTGGGCCTGCCTTCATAAAGGTCTAGTATTGCAACACGTAACATGCCGTTATTAGATTCAAACATAATTATTAGTTCCAATCAGTTTACAAATCCCTTGCCGAGAAGGCAGAAGGTAGAAGGCGTAAGGTTAAAGGTAGAAGGTCGTTTGGTTTGCGGGCAGTTCTTACCGGAAGTAAGCTCTTCGGTAAGCAATATCGGGAAATATTCAATATCCAATGCTCAATATTCAACGGCCTTCTATCTTTTAGGGGTATCCCTGGGAATTGAACATTGAAAATTGATTATTGAATATTGGAAAAATTGACCCGCATCAAAAAAGCGTGAATCGTCAATCGTCAATCGTGAATGCCTACGAAGGATTATAGTTCCCTCCGCAAACGGCTCCATTGACGATTCACGATTGACGAATCACGTCTCACGACGGCTCGCATCTCGCACCTAACGGCTCGCACCCTTCTTCTCATACACTTTCTCCCCATTGATCCACGTCTGCAACACGCTTATACCCAGAAGCCTGTCTTCAGGAGCGCTCAGCAGGTCCTGGTCAAGCATGATGAAGTCGGCGAACTTGCCTGCTTCCAGGCTGCCTTTTTCCTTTTCCTCGAAATTGCTGCGGGCCGCCCAGATGGTCATGCCGCGCAGCGCGTCCTGGCGGCTGAGGGCGTTCTCCGGCTGGTAGCCACCGGCGGGAGTTCCTTGCGCATCCTTGCGGATTACGGCAGCAAAGAAGGTTTTGAAGGGACTGATGTCTTCCACCGGGAAATCCGTACCCAGCGGTATCCAGCCGTTTTGTTGCATGAGCTGCTTAAAGGCGTAGGCGCCCTTCTCGCGTTCGGCGCCAAGGCGCTGGCCAGCCCAGTACATATCGGAAGTGGCGTGGGTGGGCTGAACGGAAGGGATGACGCTGTACTGCCCGAAGAAATTGAAATCGGCGGCGCTCACCACCTGTGCATGCTCGATGCGCCAGCGCAGGTCGTTCTTGCCCTTGAGGTATTTGGCGTAGGTGTTCAGGATAGTACGGTTGGCAGAGTCGCCGATGGCATGGGTGCACATCTGGAAGCCGCCTTTGTGGATGCGGGCTGCCATGGAATCGAAATGCGAGGCGGGACTGAGGAGGAAGCCGTAATGTCCCTGCTTGTCGCTGTAGGGCTGGAGCAGGCAGGCGCCACGGGAGCCCAGCGCACCATCGCCGTAAAGCTTGAAGCTACGTACGTTCAGGCGGTCGGTTTTGATGATGCCTTTTTCTTCCAGGAATGCATAGTTCCTCGGGTCATCGGAGAGCATTACGTAGAGGCGCATCTTCAGCAGGTTGGCCTTTTGCAGGCTGTCGATGAGGTTTACTTCGGGGAAGTCTATGCCGCAATCGTCCACCGTGGTAAGGCCAACGGCAAAGCAGTTCTGCTGCGCATCGAGCAGTGCTTCCTGTCTTTCCTTGTTGCCTGCTTCGGGGATTTTGGAAGCTACCAGTCCAACTGCATTGTCTATGAGGATGCCTGTCAACTGGCCGTTCCTTACCTGTACTTCACCGCCGACCAGTGTTTGCCCGGGCCTGAGGCCTGCAAGGTCAATGGCTTTTTGGTTCACGATGGCTGCGTGTCCATCTACACGGGTCAGCAGCACGGGTGTGTTGGGAAAGCGTTGGTCAAGAAGATCTTTTGTTGGAAATTCTTTGTCGGTCCAGTCGTTCTGGTCCCAGCCACGGCCGGTGAGCCAGGCGCCGGGAGGAAAGTTTTTTTCGGCTGCGCCGAGACGGTTCAGCACGTCTTCCCAGCTCGTTGTTCCGGTAAGGTCAACTATGCGAAGCCCGAGGCCATAACGATAGAAGTGGGCGTGTGCATCGATAAGACCCGGATAGATGAACTTCCCGCGTGCATCAAGCTTTTGCTTAGCATCATACTTTTCCTGCAGCTCCGCCGATGTACCTGTAGCCACTATCTTCCCATCTTTCACCACCATGGCTTCCGCCACAGAAAACGCCGAATCAACGGTATAGATCTTTGCATTATAAACCAGCAGGTCCGCCTTAGAAGTATTCTTGCACGAACCAAAGAGGACCAGTAAAGCTCCAAAGAGGAGAATGTTGAACATGTCAGTTTTAGTTTTTTGATTAAAAATTAACCGCCAGGACGCAAAGGCGCGAAGACACTTGTGCTGAGCTCCTGATTTCCTTGCGTCTTCGCGTCCTGGCGGTTCCCAATTCTTTCCGCCTTTCGCCTTCCCTTTATTCCACAAACTTCTCCGGGTGCTTCTTATGATGTTCCGTTTTCTGTTGGTACGCTTTGGCGGCGGAGAGCACGGAGGCATCGTCGTAGAGGTTGCCGAGGAAGGTGATGCTGTAAGGATTGCCTGACCTGGTGAAGCCCACGGGCACGCACACAACCGGGTGGCCGGTGAGGTTGGTGATGGCCAGTTGGTTGCCTGCAAAAGTGGGCACGATCAGCACGTCGTAATTCTTCATGAAGGCGTTCATCCTTTCGATCATGGTGTAGCGGTGGCGGTTGGCGTTGATGTACTCGGCCGCCGGAACATAGCGGGCGGTACGGAAGATGTTCGGCCAGAAGCCTTTGTCCTGCCGCTCGATCATCTCGTCGCGGTTGGTGCGTGTCAGCTCGTCGAAGGCGGCGGCGCATTCGGCGGAGAGAACGAAGTTCATAATATCAAAAGGATAAAGCACCGAGTCGGGGAAGGTTACGGGAACAGGGTTCACACCCATTTCTTTAAAAGCCTCCAGCACCTTCCAGTCGTGTGCATCCTTGGGCAGGCGGCTGAAATAGTTTTCGGCGTAGCCTATCCGCATCTTTTTAATATCCCTGTTGGGCTGGTAGTTGAAAGCATATTGAATGGCAGAAGGATCTTTTCCATCGGTGCCCCTGATGGCGTCGAAAACTATGGCGCAATCCTCGGCGCTGCGGCAGATGGGGCCGGCCTTGTCGAGGCTCCAGCACAGCACCATGGCGCCGCTCCGGCTGATAGCCCCGAAGCTCGGCCTGTGACCCGTAGTGCCGCAACGTGCGGAAGGTGAAACAATGGAACCCCAGGTTTCGGTGCCGATGGCGAAGGGGAGAAGACCCGCCGCAACAGCGGATGCCGAACCGGCTGATGAGCCGCTGGAGCCCTGCGCCGTGTTCCAGGGGTTTTTGGTGCGCCCGCCAAACCAGAGGTCATTAAAAGCCAGCGCTCCCAGCGAAAGCTTGGCGCAAAGAACGGCTCCGGCTTTGGTGAGCTGTTCGTACACAAATGCGTTGGTGTCAAGCTCCTGGTCCTTGTAGGGCGTAGAGCCCCAGGTGGTTTTGTAACCCTTTACGGCAAAGAGATCCTTGAGGCCGTAGGGAATGCCGTGGAGCATCCCGCGATAGCGGCCCTTTGCAATTTCTTCATCTGCTTTACGTGCCTGCTGCATGGCCAGTTCCTCCGTAAAGGTGATGACGCACTGCAGGGTGTCGTTATGCTTCCTGAGCCGGTCTATGAAAAAGCGGGTGAGGGCTACGGAAGATATTTTTTTGTTTTTTATAAGCGATGCCAGTTGGGGGATGGAGTAGAAGGCAAGGTTGTTGCGGTTGGCGGGCAACTGCACGTTGGCGGGTACCTGCCAGTTGATCTTCTGCTGTACCGAAGGGATCTTGTATCCAATGGGCGCCGGGTTGAAGGCGAAAGGGTAGGGCAGGTCGTTGGCGGGCATCAGGCGGTGCATGCTGGCAAGGTCGCGGTTGAGGTCGCGGATGCCGTCGATCATCGAGTCCGCCTCGGCGGCGGTGAAGTTCAGGTGATAAAGGGCTGCGGTCCGCTGGAGCAATTGTATGGTATCTTCTTTTGTCTGTGCTCCTGCTGTCAATCCCATCAGCAGGGCCGAAGAAAGGAGTAATTTTTTCATTAACTCAAAGTAAGGGAAAAAGTTAATAGATAACCGATGAGGGATGACTGATTAGGGACCACCGATGACCGATCTGTCGTTTAGTCGTGTCCCTTGCGCCTTAGTGGTTCCCTCGGTTGCCGGTGGTCTCTAACCGGTTGCCGCCTCCGTGGCATGCAGGTGCTCCCCGACGGCGCGGATGATCTCTTTCATCAGCTCATCTGAATTACCCGGACCGGCACTCTGGAAGAAGAAACCATCATCGGGAGTGAAAAGTATCTTGTTGCCGGGCAGAAGCTCCAGGAGGTCTTCGTTGAAGTGGATGAGCGTGTATTCTGTAAAAATGGGAGTAGTGCGCACCGAGAGAACGGCATTGTGCATTATCCCTTTATGGGAAAAGTATATGTTGAAGATGCGGGCCATGATGTAATGGTGAATGAGAAACGTAACATTTCCGGGGTCGGGAAAGGTCCAGGCTAACGATAAATCCTATACATCAATTTACATAATTCTCCCCACAACAGGAAATATTACGACCGGAATTTTCACCGCAAAGACGCAAAAAATGCAAAGGAGCGCAAAGAGGATTTCATGCAAAGCTCCTTCGTGCAACCTTAGTGTCCCTGTGCCTTCGTGGTTATGTGCCCGCCAGGAACTGTGAGTTGATGTATTCAGCTACGCTTTTAAGGTCGTTCGTCTGCTCAAATACTTTCAGTTGCCTGTCGGCGCCCGTGCCCTGCTCCAGTATGCGGTGCACGTTGGCCAGCATGTGCCGCGAGCCGAGGTGATCCACCACGTCGTCAATAAAGTCCAGCAGCTCGTAGATCAGCACTCTTGTATTGATCTCCTCTTCCTTGCCAAAGTCAATGAGGTATCCGTCGATGCCGTAGCGGCCGGCCCTCCATTTGTTTTCATTGATGAGGGCCCTGGAGTATTGTATAAAGTTGAGGTTCTGCTGGCGCAGCTTGTAGATCTTGGCGCAGATGCCCTGGAAAAGGGTGGTGATGGCCATCGCTTCATCCACCGTCATCGGCACGTCGCAGATGCGGAACTCAACGGTGTTGAAGAAGGGATGCACCCGCAGGTCCCACCAGATCTTCTTTGCATTGTCGATGCAGTTGGTCTTCATCAGAAGCTTCACGTAGTTGTCGTAGGCCTCTATGCTTTCGAAGCTTTCGGGAATGCCCGTACGGGGGAACTTGTCGAACACCTTTGTGCGGAAGGATTTGTATCCTGTCTTGCGGCCTTCCCAGAAAGGCGAGTTGGTGCTCAGCGCATATACGTGCGGGAGGAAGTAGCGGGTGGAATTGGCGATGTGGTTGGCCATCTCGCGGGTATCCACTCCCACGTGCACGTGCAGGCCGAAGATGAGGTTACTGCGTGCCGCTTCCTGCAATTCATTCACGATCTCGTTATAACGGACATGGTCGGTAATGAGCTGGCTTTCCCAATGGCTGAAGGGGTGCGTGCCGGAGGCGCCCATCGCAAAGCCCAGGCTTCCCGCAATATCGGAAATGGTTTTGCGAAGGATGGATACGTCCTTATAAGCCTCGTCCACATCCTGGCAAATATCGGTGCCCACCTCCACCACGGCCTGGTGCATCTCGGCCTTCACCTTATCCTTTATCATCTTCTGTCCTTCCTGAACGATCTTCTGCTCATGGCTTTTCAGCTCCCTGGTGGCAGGGTCGAGCACCATGTATTCTTCTTCTACTCCTAAAGTAAACTGCTTGTAATTAAGATTTGCCATATACGTGAATGGTCAAGGGTGAATGGTGAATTTCGTGAATCGTCAATCGTGAATCGTCAATCGTCAATCGTGAATGTTCAGTTATCGCTGATCGGTTATCGTTTATCGTTTATCGGTCATCGTCATCGGTTATCGGTTATCGGTTATCCCTAATCGGTCAACGGCCTTCCGGAGGCGCCACGCTTGACGTACTCGCCCCAGGTGAGGTTGTCGCGGCCGTCCTGCTGGGCCATGGCCCTTTCGATGGCGTACATGGCGGCGGTTTCCACTACCCATTCAAAGTTGTCGTCGCCTACGCTGGTGCGTTCGGCGTCGGGGGCGGGGTTGCCGAAGTCGATGGCGTAAGGCACACCGTCGCGGATAGCCAGTTCCACCGTATTGAAATCGTATCCGAGGTAATGATTGATGCGCAGCACAATGTCTTCCATCTGCTTCAGCCTTTCCTGGTTTGGCGCAAAGTCGGCCTGGTAGCGCAGGTGGTGCGGGTTGCGGGGCTCGTAAGGCATGATGCGTACGTACTTGCCGCCGATGCAGTAGCAGCGGTAGTATTCGTCAAACACGATCTCTTCCTGCAGCAGCATCACCAACTGGCCGGTTTCGGAATGCTTCTGGAAGAATTCATCTTTGTCGGCAAGGCGGTACACGTTCTTCCATCCTCCGCCTGCATAAGGCTTCATGTAAGCGGGAAAGCCCACATAGCCGAAGATGCCTTCCCAGTCGAGCGGGTAGGCGAGGTTGGCGAAAGATTCGTTTTTGGTATCGGTAGGATGTTCGTGAGAGGGCAGGATAACGGTCTTGGGGACGGGCACTCCAACCTGGGTCATGAGACAGTTGTTGAAATACTTGTCGTCGGCGCTCCACCAGAGAGGGTTGTTGATAACGGCCGTGCCGGTAAGGGCCGCGTTTTTGAGATAGGTCCTGTAAAACGGCACGTCCTGCGAGATGCGGTCGATGATCACCGCATAGCCGCTTTTCTCTCCCTGTGGCGCCTTGTCTATCCGCACCGGTTCCGCCGTGATGTTTTCAATGCCTTTGCTGTTTACTCTTTCGATGAATGCCATGGGGAAGCTGCGCTCCTGGCCGAACAGAATTCCTATTTTTTTCATAACCAAACTTTGTGCTGTTGATAATTATCAAGTTCTCACTTTAAAGTACAATATAATTCGTTCCAAAAAACTTATGCCACTTTGTTTTTTCGATTCGTGTTTTCCGAAACTGTATTTTTGGACGCATGCACACAGAGGAATTAAAGCAGACAAGGACGGGGCAGGTAACCATCAGCTCGGCGTTTCTTGAGCGCGATGTGATAGTGGATCTTTACATGCCTACCGGCGGCTTCTCACGCCCTTCGCTGCTCCTGATCAACGACGGGCAGAACCTGGAGGAGATGCGGTTCGCACACATGCTCGATGCGCTCGTTTCCTCCGGCCAGCTTCAGCCCCTGCTGTGCATAGGCATACACGCGGGCGCCGACCGCAAGAACGAGTACGGCACCGCCCGCATACTCGATTACCTCGGACGGGGCGCAAAGGCTGCTGCCTACAATCGTTTCGTGCTCGAAGAACTTCTTCCTTTTATTCATACCTATACCGGCATCGACAGCTTTACTCAAACCAGTTTTGCAGGCTTCTCACTGGGAGGACTAACCGCACTCGACATGGTGTGGCACTACCCGCAGCTCTTCTCCATAGCCGGCGTATTCTCCGGCGCTCTCTGGTGGCGCACCAAAAGCCTGGAAGATGATTACGACGACAACCGCGACCGCATCATGCACCAACAGATCCGCAACAGCGAGTGCCGTCCCGGCCTTCGCTTCTACTTCGCCACCGGCTCCCTCGACGAAACCGCCGACCGCAACAACAACGGCATCATCGATTCCATTGACGACACCATTGCTCTCATTGAAGAACTCGCCAGGCTCGGCTACGACATCTCCCGCGACATCCGCTACATCAATTACGAAGACGGCCGCCATGACATCGCAACCTGGGGCAAGGCAATGCCGGCGTTTTTGTTGTGGGCGTTTGGGAGGTAGGTCCACGGTCCACAGTCCACGGTATACAGAAGAGTCATTTAGGTGGAAGAAACCTTCATGTGGCAACGGTCCTTTTTAAATGCTCAATATTCAATGTTCAATTTTCAAGTACGTTTCCAGAATCGGAGACCACTTGAGTATTGATCGTTGAGCATTGATTATTGAATATTTCCCCCAATCCCTCGCGCCTTTGCGTCATGGCGGTGAAACAAAAAAAGCCCCGCGGAGGCGGGGCTTTCTCGTAGCTCGTAGCTAAATACTCGAAGCTTTAAAAATTAACTCTCAATCCAAGCTGGCTGATCCAGCGGGCGCTCAGGCCGGGCTGGGTGCTGGTGCTTACGTTCCAGGGAGTGCCGGTTTGGGGGTTGAAGCGGTACTGGGGAGTCAGGTTGTTGGCGCTTACGAATCCTGCAAACTGAATCAGGCGGTAGCTGTCGTTTGTCATGAAGTAAGTCTGGCCCCAGTTGCGGCTCAGCATATTGGTGAAGTTGTAAACGTCATAGCTCAGCTGAACCGTGTATGCCCTTCCACCTACTTTCACATTGAAGTCCTGCAGCAGCCTCAGGTCAAGAATAGTTGACCAGGGCAGGCGGTCGCCATTGCGCTCGGCAAACTGGCCCCTGTGGTTGCGCAGGTAACGGCGGCCCTGGATATAGTCTTCCAGCAGTTGCTTTTGTTGCGCGGGGGTGTAGGTTACGCCGTTGATGGTATTGTTCAGGAAGGTCATGTTCTGAAGGTCGGCTGAAGTGGGAATGTAGATCAGGTCGTTGGTCTCGCCGCGGGCACGGTCGCCAACGGGGCTGGCGCTGTACACGTAGCTGAAGGCCTGTCCCTGCTGGCTGTTCAGCACCAGGGAAACCGTTGTGGCAAACTTGCCGCCTCCGTAAGTGAACTTCTTGGAGCCGTAGCCAAAGAACCTGTGGCCCAGGTCGAAGTCGGATGTGGAGAGGGGTAAGTAGTTGCGGCCGTTCACGGTTTCCATGAACCTCCACTGTGAGTTGTTCTGCGAGCTGGTGCCTTCGTTGGTCACTACGGAGTTGCCGTAAGTGTAGCTGGCGCTGAACTCGAAGCCTCTTGTGAAGGCCTTGGTGATAGAGGCCGTTAAGTTATACGAGAAGCCTTTGTCGCCGGGGTTGTTGTACAGGAGGAATACCTCGCCGCCGTAGGGGTTGATGCCGTTGGCGCGGATGGGAATACGCGTGGGCGTTCCGCTGAAGCTGTACACGTTCCTTGTGTCAGGACCAACAGACTTCAGTGTGGGCGGGATGATATTCACGTTCTGGTAGTAGATCTCGTTGATGTTCTTGCTGTACAGGCCTTCCAGGGTCAGCGTCCAGTTCCTGCCTAAGCGCTTGTCGATACCCAGCGAGGTACGGAACAGCTTGGGCAGCCTGAATTCTTCGGAGATCAGGTCAATCTGGCCTTTGGAGTTGGACAGGTCGAGGCTGAAATCCTGCGGGCCGTACTGGTTGAACGGATCGGCGCGGAAGGTGATGTTGGGGTTGTTTACGCCCAGGGTGGCGATGCTCACGCCGTTCTGGTTGTACACGCCGCCGGGCCATACCAGGGGCATGCGGCCGGTAAACATACCGAGGCCACCGCGAACGGTGATGTTCTCTTCGGGCATGCGGTAGGTAAAGCCTACGCGGGGAGAAACAGACCAGGGCACGCGGGATATCTGGCCGGAGCGGGCTCCGTGAAGGTCGTAGTAAGCAGAGATCTTGGGCAGGGCCGAGTCATTGAAGAAGGGGTCGGAGATCGGGTCGTCCAGGAACTCGGTCTTGTCGAAGCGTACACCGCCGGTGAGCGTCAGCCTGTCGGTTACACGGTATTCGTCGTTCACAAAGAAGGCGAGGTTCAGGTAGCGGAAGGCGGCTGCGGACTGCGTAGTGGCTTCGTCCTTGCTATCGAGCAGGGAGAAGGAGCGGTCGTAGCGGCTGGGCTTTGCATTGGTCAGGAAGTCGCTCAGGCTGGCGTAAGTATAAGTGCCATACAGGTCGCGGATGAACACGTTGTAGGCCTTGCTGTACAGGTTGTCCGTACCCACGCTCACCAGGTGCTTGCCAAGCGTGAAGCGGAAGGCGTTATTGAATGTCAGGTTCTTTTGCGTCAGCAGGTTACCGGTAGAGAAGTTTTCCGTACCGAAAACGATGCTGCCGGAGCCGTCGTTGATCGTTACCCGCGGGAAGGCTTTGCCGATGGGGTCACGATTATCTTCCACGTCGGAGTAGGTCACCAGCAGGCGGTTGCTCATGCCCCTTCCCAGGTTGCTTCTCAGCTCACCGGTGAAGGTGTGCGTGGTGTTGGGGAAGATATAGCCGTTGTTGTAGAAGTTGATCGTTCCGCTGCTGCTTGCGCTGGTGTTGTAGCGTACGCCGTCATTGTAGCGGTAGCTGAAAGAAGCCTTGTGATTATCGGAGGCATTCCAGTCGAACTTGGCAGTGATCCTGTTGGCATCCACCGATTCGGGGTTGTC
>DASWNB010000016.1:0-3623 GCA_036399455.1 Flavisolibacter sp.
GAAAGCTGTTAGCTGATAGCTGTTGGCTGTTAGCAGAGGTTTACGGAGCAGGGAGCCTGCACGGGTCTCACCATAAAAATAAAAAACAACCCCGCTGTTTCCAGCAGGGTTGATAAAGATTTACGACGGCTCGCAACTCACAGCTCAAGGCTCGCAGCTAACAGCCAACAGCTATCAGCCAACAGCCTCTCTCTATTGTGCTTCGTCGATCTTGTCGATCATCACGCTTTCCCTTCCGGCAATCCTGATTTCGATGGAAGTGAACTGGTCCTTGCCCGTGACTTCTTCCTGGAAGCGAAGGTCTATCCTGTTCGTGCCATTGGTTGGATTGGGCCTGACTTCAAGGATCAGTATCCTGGGATTGATGCCCTGGGGCTCAACCCTCGCCAGCTCATAGCGAACCTTTTCAGGTCCGGCCATGATCACCCCGGATACGTGGAGCGTGGGCTTGCCCGTTCCAGGCATGGTGTTAACCCAGGCGGCCCAGTCTCCTTTCTGGGTAGTGTCCTGCTGCTGGCCGGTTGTGTCTGTTGTGCTACCTGTGGTGTCCTTAGGCGGGTTCTTGTCGTCGGATGAGTTGTTGCACCGGACGGCTAAAAAGCTCATCGCGATGACGGCAACGAAAAAAAGGAACTTGTTCATATTGAGTGGTTTGGTTTATTGATATTCATGCAAGGCCCAAAGAAGGGAAGCGCTTAGCTTATGTTCACAAGACAGCGCCTCGCAACTTAAAGCTCCCAACTCAAATTCACAGTTCAGGACTTGCAGCATCCGGCCCCGTAATTCCTGCCTCTTCAAAGGTAGCGAACCTTGACTCTATTGCAGGAAGAGCAGCAGCGCCGGCAGGCCATATATTCTTAGGCACGAACACGGGTCCGCAGTTGTCTGGCAGCTTTGACCAGAGCGTTACTTTCATGTAGCCCGAGTTGTCACCCCAGTTGCGCTTGCTGTCGTTGATGTTGAACACAAAATAGCCGGGAAATGGAGCCTGGAACCATTGATCACCCTTACCAACGTAGAACCAGGGGCTGTGGTACGTCCCATCGAGGCTTACCCATTTTCCAACTACACAACTGAAGGGACGCCCCGGCAGAAGGTGGTCCTGGCCTACAATGGTCTTCAGGTCGCCTTCAGGGCCATGTTCGAAATATGCCGGGTTCATTTTCGACTTTCCTTCCACATGCACCCACACGTGCCTGTTCTTGCGAATTACATCGCTGACAAGGAAAACGCCGCCTTCGAATTTGAAGAAATTGTCCCTTATCTCATAAGTGTGAACGGCAAAGTCGTTCACGGGCTTGTATTTGCCATCCGGCTCCGGTATAAGCGAAAGCTGCTGCGCCGTAACCGTGCAGATGCGTTCCCGCCAGATTGCTGTTGTATCGTTAAGCGCTTTGGACATCAGGCATTTATTGCCGTCGGGCGTTTGGCAGTTGCTATTAACTATGTCGTAAAGCCCGGCGCGTCTTATTCTGCAGCCATTCACATGGTCGGGGTTGCGGTCATCGTCCACATATTCGTCGGCCGCACCAAACATGTGCAGGGTTTCATGTGCTGCGGTCCAGGGGTAAATCTTGGGTCTTTCGAACATCACCATAAACCCAGGGAGAGGAGCAGCATGCGCCCTTCCGTTGCTCCCGGGATCGGGCACTACGAATACGAGATAGCCCCACTCCGTATTGTAGTTGTCACGCAGGAGGTTCACGAATTCATAGAAAGCCTGGAGTACTTCAGGTTGAGATGCATATCCTCTATAATCATTCACGTTGCCGTGGTAAACGGACTTGTGCTTCAGGTAAGCCTTAATGTTAATGCCGATCTCGTCGTAGGAACGTTTTGGAGGTGCTCCGGGGACGGGAGTAATGATCGGTACAACGGCAGGGTCGGTACCCATGGAGAATTCCTCCGCCGTCATGACGAAATTGTGCTTTGGGAATGGCTGCCCGTCGTTGCGTGCCGCGCGATTCAGTATCCGGTGCCCTTCGTCCATAATGTCCCTCAGGAAGGCGGCCTTGCGGGCAGCCGTCCACACCACTCTGGGGCTGGAGAGAAAGACCACGTGGACTATGGTACTTCCAAGGTAATATTTGCTTTTTACACGCAGTTTGTCGCTGGAGGAGATGCTTTCGAGAAAGAAGTGCGGCAGGATATCCGACGTGCCGCAGAAGGAGCTGTTTGCGCCGGCCATGGCAAGAAAGCTGGCATCTTCTTCCGGCAGAGCCGGTACGCTGTCGGAAGTTTTAACCCAAATTCTTTCCTCCGCGCCTTTCAGGCGGATGTAAGTGGCTTCTGCTTCCTCTTCAAGAAAGGTTTCATTTTCGGAGATAAGCGTTTCAAGGTGTGCGGTAACCGGCTCGTCGGCCGGCAGGGATAAATTTCTGAACTGTTCCGGGTTGATTGTGTCCATGTATCGAGTATTAGATGTGGCTATTTGGAAGCGGTATCTCCCAAGGTATACATTTTGCCGAGAAAGAAAGAAGTCCACAGTCCAGGCCGATGACCGATAAACGATAACGACAAACGAAGCTTCTGTAAACGCTTATCGTTTATCGGGCATCCGCTCTCAATACTGCCCCGTGCTCAGCATCACCAGCGTGCAGCCGATAACAGGCTGGATGTTGTTCTCCTTCGCCATCTTTATCAGGTCGTCGTTCTCTGTTCCGGGATTGAATATGATGCGCCTGGGTCTCAGGTTCATGATGTAATCGTAATATTCCACCTGGTGGAAGGGATTGAGGTAAAGGGTGATCGTGTCCACATCCGTTGCGGGGAGATGATCCGTATGGATTTCCACGTCGCCTACCTGTCCTTTCTTTTTTCCTACTGCAATAATGGGATGCTGGTGGGCCGCCAGCTTGCGAATGGCCAGGTAACTATACCTTGAAGGATTGTCCGATGCACCCAGCACTACCGTTTTCTTTGCCATGACCTTTCTTTTGCAGCAAAGTTAGGGAACGACGACCGATAAGGGATAACCGAAGGCTGTTGGCTGGTAGCTGTTAGCTGATGGCTTTGTTCCCGTCAATTGAGCAGTTCGTTCTTTAAGAAGAAAATAGATTAACCGCCAGGACGCCAGGACGCCAGGACGCAAGGAAGGTGAAGGGAGGAGTAAGAAGAATGTCCCTTTACCTTACGCCTTTCACCTTCTGCCTTCACCTTCTGCCTTCCTCGCGTCTTGGCGCCTTGGCGGTTAACCCTAAAATTTATATTAATAAATACGATCATGTAGGTTGAACGTGCACAGGCCATTAGCCAACAGCTATCAGCCAACAGCTCTCTCATCGGATAATTACGATCTCTCCAAGTAGATATACTTATTCTTTTAAAAAACAGCGGCCGCGGCTTTGAAGAGAAAATCTTTTTTATAAAATTAGCGGGACGTACCGATGAAAACCGCAGTAAACTCTGCACCAAAAGTTCCTGTTAACTTTTAAATCTAATCCAATGAAAATCCTAAAGACCATCGCCACCGGCGTACTGCTCATCGTGTGCATTCAGCGCTCATCAGCGCAATCCCAAACGGTTCCTCTTAACGAGCCCGATTACAACAAGCCTAAGTTATTTGCAGACCTCCCGCAGAAAATGACCCTGAACATCGCGGAACTGGAAGCTCTTTTCAGCCT
>DASWNB010000017.1:0-8479 GCA_036399455.1 Flavisolibacter sp.
AGTCCACGGTCCACAGACGAGACTTTAGGTGCACGAAGTTTTTCGATAGCAGTCTCACTACTACTTTCTCCGTTGCCTCTCGCTATCTAAGAACTGACAAATACAAAGCAAGTAACCAGTAAAGACATATACTCCATAATGACTAGTCCGTGGACCGTGGACTGTGGACCGTGGACTTCCTAATGCTTTCCTAATTAGAACAGCGTTAACAACATTAGTCGAATGGAATTTATTTTTTTGAAGCATTGATTCACCAAATAAACCAATCTTAATATGAGAACACTTCTACTCGGCATCATTGCTTTTTCCTTGTTTTCCTGCGCTGACAGGACCGTTTACAAATCACCCGATTTCAGTGAGAAATCCAGCCGCCACCAGACCATTGCCATCCTGCCTCTTAAGATTACGCAGACCGGCCACATGTCTAAGAAAGAAACTCCCGAAGACATCAAAAGGGCCAACGAAGACTGGGGCTATGTGTTCCAGGAAGGACTGCACTCGCACATCCTGCGCCAGACCAACCGCAACAAAAAAGGACAGGTTGTTTCCTTCCAGGCCATTCAAAAGACAAATGCCATTCTAAAAGAAAAAGGTTTTACCATCGATGAACTGTATGACCAGCAACCCGAGGAACTGGCCCAACTGCTGGGTGTTGATGCCGTGATGATGACGACACTGGAGAAAGACAAGAACTTCAGCGACGGAGTAGCCTACGGTGTAGCAGCGGGCCGCATGATCCTGAACAGCATCTCCAAATCACCTGTTGGCCTGCCCTCCGCAAATGCGTCGGACATCAACATGAACTGCTATCTCTATGATGCAAAAGACAGCAAGCTGCTCTGGAAAACCTATCGTGCAGGCGGCGCCGATCTCCCCGCCAACGTTGACGGACAGATACAGTTTTACAGCAACTGGATAGCGAAAAAACTGCCGTATAGAAGCTAGGAGAGTTTCTGGTTTGTGGTTTATTGTTTCTGGTTGCTTAGGCTCAGTCCCTCCTTCGCTGTGGTTAATCACTAATACACCACGACGCGATGGCTGCACAAGGAAAGAATAGCACACCTAACGAACAAGAAACAAGAAACTGTAAGCCAGAAACAAAAAGGGTTGAACTTCAGGTTCAACCCTTTTTGCTTGCGAAGTATTTCATCAGCGAGGTGAGGGCCTCGACGCTTTCGAGGGGAAGTGCATTGTACATGGAGATACGGAAGCCGCCGGTGGTGCGGTGGCCTTTGATGCCTACCATGCCTTCTTCTTCGGCCAGGGCCAGGAATTCCTTCTCTGCGGCGGGATCTTCCATTACAAAGCAGGCGTTCATCTTGCTGCGGTCTTCTTTGGCAGCGGTGCCCCTGAACAGGGGAAGGCTGTCGAGGGTTTGGTAGAACAGGTCCGCTTTGGCGTTGTTCCTTCTTTCCGCTTCGGCGATGCCGCCGATGGATTTGAGCCAGCGCAGGGTGAGCATGCACACGTACACGGCAAAAACGGGCGGCGTGTTGAGCAATGATCTTTCCGCGATGTGATTACGGTAGTCGAGCATGGTGGGAATGCTGCGGCTTACTTTTCCAAGGATGTTCCTGTTGACGATCACCGTATTTACGCCGGCTGCACCGATGTTCTTTTGTGCGCCTGCATAAATAAGAGCAAAGCGGTTGAAGTCCAGCTCGCGGCTGAGGATGTCGCTGCTCATGTCCGATACCAGCGGTACCTGCTTGTCATGGAAAACGGACATGTCGTGCCACTGTGTTCCATAAATGGTATTGTTGCTGGTGAAGTGCAGGTAAGAGGCGGTGGGATCAACCGTAAATTGTTTGGGCAGGTGCGTATAGTTTTCCGCTTTGGAGCTGCAGACTACCTGCACGTTTCCAAACAGCTTTGCTTCCTTGATGGCCTTCGTTCCCCAGATGTCCGTATCGGTATAGGCTGCATGGGCCTTTTCATCGAGCAGGTTCATGGGCACCTGGAAGAACTGCGTGGATGCGCCGCCGTGAAGAAAAAGCACTTCATGCTCGTCATCCAGGTTCATCAGTTCCCTCATCAGTTGTATGGCCTCTTCCATCACATCCATGAATAGTTTGGTGCGATGACCTATTTCGAGTATGGAGAGTCCTGTATTATTGAAGTTCACTACAGCCTGGCTGGCTCCTTCAAACACGTCCTGGGGCAGTATGGAAGGCCCGGCGCTGAAATTATGTATCACGGCTTTCTTCGTCCCCGCCGCTACGATTGGATCTATCACAGTGCGCTTGTTTTTGTAAAGATACGGGGAGTCCACGGTCCACAGTCCACAGTCCACAGACGAGTCATTTCAATGTGAGTATCTTTCCTGGTTCCCGCACTGCTTCAGGAGTTATCCTATTGCAACGATTCAGGTAAAGTGTTGCAGACTGCTCATGTAAAGCTTGGCCGTACTGAAAGACTCGTCTGTGGACCGTGGACTGTGGACTCCCTCATTCATGCGCCCTCCCCTTAGCCGCCGCTTCCCTCCAGGCCATGTTCAATTTTTCGAACTCTGCGAGGTCTTCGGGAGTGAAGGAGAGGTTGGAGAGGGAAGCGAGGTCGGGCTGACCGGCGTCTATCCAGGCGGTGTACCAGAAAGAAGCGACGGCGTGGATGGCCTGGCGCATTCTTCTTTCAACCATTCCTTTTAACAATGCATCGTAGGCCTTGGTGTAGGCGAGGGAGTACTGGCGAAGGACTTTTCCGTTCCGTGTTTCGAAAGCAAATTTCTGGTCAGGTGGGAAGCGGGCGGAGAGCTGCCTTTCGGCCTGCAGCACAGTGTCGGCAGCGGCGGCGCTTTGGAGTACGCGGCTCCAGGTGAAGTCTGAGATATTTTGGATGTAGGCGGCTTTGCCGGTAAAGAAGTCCCAGTCTGTTTCTGCCAGCAGTTCGGGCACACGGCTTTCCCAGAAGCCGTGGATGCCTTTCTGGCCGGTAAGCTGTCCGTCGTGGTTGCTGCTGGCGTGGAGGGGTACGTGGGCATCGGAGAGATAATGGCCCAGCTCCGCGGAAAGTTTTAATATGCGGGCGGCGTTCTTCTCCCTGAATGCATCGGTTAGCCTTTTCTGCATGATCTGCACCCACCAGGGCACGATGCCGTAGCGGTTCAGCGTATCTTCCGTATATCTTTCCACGGCATCGGACCACCTGCGCGGCAATGAGTCGTAGGGCGGGCTGCCGTAACGGTCAATATCGATATAATGCCTCGGCCCTTCTTCAGCCACGGCGTACCTTCTCTTATCCGGATCAACCGAATGCTCCGCCAGGAATTCTATATGCTTCTTGTAAAACACCATCATCTGCGGCGGCAGCAGGAACACCGCCTGGTAATTGATCTTCCTGTGCCCATAAAATCCCCAGCAGAAGGCGGAAGGGGAAAGGCAGAAGGTGAGGGGTAGAAGGAGCAGTAGCTTTTTCATTGATCGGGGTTTAGGGTATAAGATGAAAGATAGAAGGTGGAAGGCATCAGATCGACGAGCGCTTTCTTCAGCGGGCAGTCTTCTCTTCAAATATTCAATATTCAATGCTCAATTTTCAAGGGTGTTGCTGAATAGGCGCACTTGAAAATTGAATATTGAGCGTTGAATATTGAATATTGATAAAAGGGCTGCTAAGGAAAGCATCTACCACCAACAGCTCCTTTGCGTCTCCTTTCCCTTTGCGTGAAACCCTCGCGTCCTGGCGCCTTGGGTTAGGCTTCCTTTGCGTGGTGCTCCTCCATATTCGCTACCCCGCCGCTGATGGCGAATTTCATGGCGTCCGTGGCGTTGATGTTAGTGATGGGGCGGACACGGATACGGGGGAGGAGGTAGACGTTGCCGGCTATGGAGTAGGAGGCCGGGATGTACACGGCCACATAGTCGTCGAAGCCAACAAAATCAGACAGGTTCTCCTGCGTGATGAAGCCTACCCGCCACACATCGTTGTCGTCTATGTTGGCAAGGACCGGGCGGTTGAATTTTTTTTTCTCACCCGCAAAAGCTTCAAAGAAATCTTTTACGGTGGAATAAATAAAGCGGATGCCAGGGGCTTTCTCCAGCCATTTGTCGAACAGGCTGAAGAGCTTGAGCTGGATAAAAAAAGAACTGAGATAGCCGATAAGGCAGATGGCTGCTATAATGATCACGAAGCCTAGGCCGTAATTGCGGACACGGATCTTTCCATCTTCGTCGCGGGCGGTGAAAAGCGGCAGCAGGCTGTCCACCGACGAAACAACCCAGTATACGGCATACCCGGTGATGGCAAGGGGTGCAATGACCAGTAATCCCTGTAAAAAATACTGAAGCAGTTTCCTGGGCTTGAATCCTTCTCGAGGGGTAGAGGGTGTGTCGCTCATGAGGCAAAGGTATCCCGCAGTTCACCGCAAAAAAGTGAAAAAAAACATTTCTTTCTGGGAAAAACCTTGTGGAACCACAAAGATGCAAAGAACGCAAATGAGCGCAGGGAGATTTCACGCGAAGGCGCAAAGGAAAGGCAAAGAAGGAGCCGTTTAAATTACGGCCTGTCTCTTCTTGTTTCTTTAAGCGTTCCGATGACCCTGCGGTTTTGACCAGTAAATAACACGAAGGAGGCTGCAAGGCGGCCATAAGGATCACAGGGGAGCTTGCGACCTTTGCGCTCTTCTCGGGTTTGTATCTCCGGAAGCGCCGGAACACTAAAAGAAACACGACAGAAAAGACGGTAACCGAAACGACCCTTTTCTCTGCCTTTCCTTTGCGCCTTCGCGTGAAATGTCTTTGCGCTCCTTCGCGTCTTGGCGGTGCACCCAGGAAAGCTTAAAACCACGGGCTCCGGAGGCCCAAAGACGCGCTGAAATAAAAAATTTTCTTTTGGAAACTTTGGTTACGTTAAAAGTTTCCATAGTTTTGCGGCCGCTTATGGAGGCAAAAGAAAGAATACTGCTGAAGGCACACGAGCTGTTTAACCGCTACGGCATCCGCTCCGTGTCAATGGACGACATAGCCGCCCAGCTAGGCATGTCGAAGAAGACGCTGTACCAGTATTTCGTGGACAAAGAAGAGCTGGTGAGGGCCGTCATTTCCTCGGAAATTGATACCAATAAGGCCGAATGCTGCCTGGACAAGGCAAAGGGTGAGAACGCCATACATGAGGTATTTCTCTCCTTCGACCGCGTCAGCCGCATGTTCGCTACCATGAACCCATCCATCCTGTTCGACATGGAGAAATACCATCCCTCGGCTTTCAGGAAATTCAAGGAGTTCCAGACCGGCTTTCTCTATGAAATGATCAGGGAAAACCTGGAGCGAGGCGTGAAGGAAGGACTTTACCGCGAAGACATCGACATCGACACGCTTACGCGGTACCGCATCCACTCCATCATGCTCTCCTTCAACCCGGAAGTATTTCCCACCAACCGTACCCACCTAGTTCATATCGAACAGCAATTATTTGAACACTTCATGCATGGCTTGGCTACCACAAAGGGAGAAAAGCTGATACAGAAGTATAAAAACCAACGACTCAAAAAGCAATAGCATGAAAAGAGGATTAACACGCCTGGCATTTGTACTGTTGCCCGTTTTCGCCACGCAGGCGGAAGCGCAGCAGCGGTACGAGTTCTCGGCGCAGCAGGCGGTGGATTACGCCCGCAAGAACAACGTGCAGGTAAAGAACGCCCTGCTGGATGTGCAGATACAGCAGCAGACCAACCGCGAGGTGACCGCTTCCGCTTACCCGCAGATCAGCGCCAACCTTTCCGCCATCGACTACCTGAGCATACCTACCAACCTGCTCCCCGGCGAGCTGGCGGGACAGCCCGCGGGTACTTACATTCCCGTGAAGTTCGGCACAAAGTTCAACCAGACGGCGGGCCTTAACCTGCAGCAGCTCCTGTTCCAGGGAGAAGTGTTCGTGGGACTACAGGCAAGGAACGCCACCATGGAGTTTGCCCGCAAGAACGTGGAAGTGACCGAGGAGAATATCCGCGCCAACATCTACAAGATATACTACCAGTTGTCCGCCAGCACCTACCAGCTCGCCATCCTGCAGGCCAACATCGACCGTGTGCAGAAGATGACGAACGAAACCAGGAAGTATTACGAGAACGGCTTCGCCGAAAAGCTCGACATCAGCAAGCTGGAAGTGCAGTTGGCCAACCTGCAAACCGAAAAGATCAAGGCGCAGAACGTGATCGACAACGGCTACCTGGGCCTGAAGTTCCTGATGGGGATGCCCATGACCGATACGCTGGTGCTCACCGAAACCATATCGGAGAACGACATACGCAACGGCGTGCTGGATGCCACCGCCTACAGCGTACAGGACCGCAAGGAATACCAGTACGCACAGTTGGGGCTGAAGCTGAGCGAATACAACATCAAAAGGTACCGCCTCAGCAAGCTGCCCACCGTATCACTTAACTCGGCCTTCAATACCAACCGCCAGGCGAACAAGTTCGGCTTCGGGGGACAGTGGTTCAACACGGCTTTTGTTGCGCTGAACATCAACGTTCCCATCTTCTCCGGCTTTGCCATAGATGCACGCATCCGCCGGGCGGAGCTTGTAGCGGAGCAGAACCTGAACAACCTGGAAGGGCTGAGGCAGAACATAGACCAGGAAGTGCGTGTGGCCATCAACACCTACAGCAATGCCATCACCACGCTCGACTTCCAGCAAAGGAACATGAAGCTGGCAGAGGAAGTGTATAACCAAACCCGCCGCAAATTCCAGGAAGGCATAGGCTCCAGCACGGAGATCACCTCCGCCCAAAGCGACCTGCTGGTGGCCCAGAACAACTACATCCTGGCCATGTACGACGCCATCAGGGCTAAAATCGATTTCCTGAAAGCCACCGGAAAACTTAAATAAAAATGACTCAACCTCACTATACCAAAATCCATCACATGCGAAATAAAATATTAGCACTTGTTGCAGTTGCTGTTTTTGTTGCTTCGTGCGGCACATCGAAAAAAGACAGTAGTGGTGAACTGAACGATAAAAGAGCCAGGCTGCAGGAACTGAAAGGCGAGCAGGCCAAGCTCAAGATCGAAATCGACAGCCTTGAAGCCTGGATCGTTCGCAACGATCCCAATGCCAGCAAGGCAGGAAAGGCCAAGCTGGTGGCGCTTGCTCCCGTAGAAACAGCCCAGTTCGAGCATTTTGTTGACCTGCAGGGCAGGATCGATGCAGAGAATATTTCATACGTAGCCCCTCCCAACGGGCAGGGCGGCATCGTAACGGCTCTTTACGTAAAGCAGGGCCAGTACGTACGTAAAGGGCAGCTTCTTGCCCGCCTCGACGACCAGATGATTCGCCAGAACATAGAGCCGCTGAAGGTGCAGTTGTCTGCCGCCGAAGACACTTACCGCCGTACAAAAAAATTGTGGGACGAAGGAATAGGCACCTACCAGAACGTGCTGAACGCACAAACCCAGGTGGAAAGCCTGCGCAAGCAGATAGGCATCGTGCAGCGCCAGGCCAGCCTGATGAACGTGGTGGCCCCATCTTCCGGCATAGCCGACCAGGTGAACGTGCGTGTGGGCGAAGCCTTTGTAGGAGCAACAGCCAACGGTCCCCAGATAAGCATAGTAAATACATCCACGCTGAAAGTGGTGGCCAACGTGCCCGAAAATTACATGGGCAGGATTGGCGAAGGCAGCACCGTAATGGTGCAATTGCCCAACACCAACCGTGCGCCGCTGGAACTTAAGGTGAAAGTGGCCGGCAAGGTGATCGACCCCAACAGCAGGTCTTTTCAGATTGAAGCGCCCATCCCAACAGACCCGGATTTCAAGCCCAACCAGATAGCCATTGTGAAGATCAGGGATTACGCCGCCGCCAATGCCATCACCATTCCGCTGAACACGCTGCAGAACGACGAGCAGGGCAAGTTTGTGATGGTGGCCGTGAAGGAAGGCAACCGCCTGATAGCACGCAAGCGCAGGGTGATTGTAGGTGAGCTGTACGGCGACAAGCTGGAAGTGAAGAGCGGCCTTCAGGCCGGAGACATACTGGTGGTGCAGGGATTCCAGGAGCTGTATGAAGGCCAGCCGCTGATCACCGATGTCAATGCCAAATAATCCTGCCGCTGAAAACGAACCATTAGACCATCAAAGAAGATTTTATGAGCGTCAAAGAATACCTGTCGAATAAATTCAAGCACTTCGGGCCCACCACCTGGAGTATCAAGAACAAGACCTCCATCTACCTGCTGATGCTTTTCGTGAGCCTTATGGGTGTGTACCAGTTCGTTACACTTCCCAAAGAGCAGTTCCCGGATATTGTTATTCCCACCATTTACGTGCAAACCGTTTACGTGGGCAACTCGCCCCGGGACATCGAGAACCTGGTGAGCCGCCCCATTGAAAAGCAGATCAAGGGTATCACAGGAGCCAAGATCAACAAGCTTACCAGCACCTCGGTCCAGGACTTCTCCGCCATCATGGTGGAATTTGATACCGATGTGGAAGTGGATATAGCCCTGCAGAAAGTAAAGGATGCCGTGGACAAGGCAAGGACCGAC
>DASWNB010000018.1:0-3851 GCA_036399455.1 Flavisolibacter sp.
ACCTGCCAGGTGATGCGCCAACCTGTTCGCATTTTCGTTCAGGTCGCGGTAGCGGAGCCGGATGCCCTTGTCCATTACAGCCAGTGCATTGGGTGTCCTGCGTGCCTGCTCCTCCACCAGTTCAACAACGGTTGCTTTGGCGGGAAGGGGCTTGCAGCCTCCCAGTCCCAGCGGAGCCGCTGTCTTTTCCTCCACCGGATGCAGCGGCACGTGTACCGTATTTATATCGATCATTTCTTCCAGGTTCATCAGGCAATCACGTAAACTCTCAAGGAATTGCTTTACTAAATGCTCGCTTGTAAAGCCTTCCAGGTATTGTATAAAGGCTTCGAGATCGCCGCCTTCCTTCCTGGAAACGCTCAGGCGGAAAGAGCTTCTTAATTCATCATTACCCGGCTTTCCGGACAGGCCAAAATGAGTAAGGCTTTCAAACCCGTTTATGCCTGCCCTTCTGTTGACTGCTGCCGCGTTATAGTTGGAGTGGCCGCAGGTTTCCTGAACTTCCGCTCTTGTCCTGTTGACAAAGGCTTTCAGGGTATCGCTTTTTTCTTCTTTTATGAGAAAGAGCAGGGGACAGCCCGGTGGCTGCTCGTTCTGCAGGCTGTCACCCGAATAAACAAAACCATTGTAAGACGGGAAGTACCGTCCCAGCAGGAAGGCATAAAGAGAAAGCACCACCGTGAATACGGCGAGGGGCTTGCCTCCTGTAAGTTTTTTGAGGTAGCCGGTTTCCTGCAATCCTATCCTCAGTTCCCGCACCGTACAGGAAGCCATGGCAGGAAGTGAAACCGCAGCAACGCCTCTCAGCTTGTTCACCCAATAATCCTCAACCAGTTTTATTTCAATATTGTTCGACATGTTCATTTCCTTATTTCAGGTAAGCCGTATTCCAGGCTGCCGTCGGCCGCATATTCCGGCGACCGATCCGCCCGGGCATGAGGGTAACAGGCCGGTATTTCACAGCCGCTTCCCAGCCTGCCGCCGGAGTTTTATTATTTTATACTTATATAATTGTTTTCAAAATATACATAGCGCCGGTAATTCGTCCGGATTATTCCCGTTCAGATGTATGTTCTTATATTTATTCTATTGAAAATCCCCGAAAGCTATTCCGGGCCTGTGCTTCTCTCCCATCCCGCTCCCGGTCCAAGAGCCTGTATGCTTCGGTATCTGGCTATATCGTCTCTGCGGTTGGTCATTTTTTCAATTCGCCCCTGTATGGATGGAGGCGTTTCGCACAGTAAATGTACAAAAGAAGCCATTCTTTTTGCTAAATTCATTAGCATTTTTTGCTAAAAGTTTTTCCACATGAAATTCAGTGAGTTATCCACAGGAGGGTGAAAGGGAAAAGGTTAGGAAGGTGTAAGGCGGGGGAATTAGGAATTGGAGAACCACAAAGGCACGAAGACGCGAAGGTTCACGAAGTTTTTGTGCCTAGCTTCTCTTCCTAATCCCAAATCCCTCCTGCCCTATACCTTATACCTTACGCCTTCCCCGCTACGCTTCTCCCATCATCAGGCCTTCGATTGTATGCGCCTGGACGATGGGCTCCAGTTTGTCCACTACGCGGCAGGTGAGGTGGCGGCGGACGCTTTCGGGGAGCTTTTCATAATATCCTTTGGTGAACTGAAGGTCGTGGCGTTCCGCGTTGATGGCGCCGGGAGCATCTACACCCAGCACCAGCGCGGGACGTGCCTTGCTGGAGCGGTTGGCCGTACCGCGGTGAATAGTCAGAGCCGACCGAGCAGATATATCGCCCATCTGGGGCATTTTCTTTTGCGCCCTCTCCACATAACGCGGGTAGCTCGATTTCGGAGGGAACATCCCGTGCTCGAATCCGGTTGGCAGATCCCACTGGGTACCTGGAGCAATCTCGAAAGGCCCCATGTCTTCATGCACATCGACTGTCGTAAGGTTAAAGGCCAGGGAGTTGAGATGGCGGCCGGTCATAGTTTCATCCGGCGCGGGGAAGTCGCGGTGCCAGGGCTGGTCCATAGCGCCGGGATTGGGCACATCGAAGCCTATCTCTACTATTTTATATTCAGGTCCCAACACGGCTTCGCAAACGGTGGTGACCCAGGGATGGGTTACCAGGTCAAGGAAGCCGCGGATGCCTTCGGGGTGTATCTCTACATAATGGCGCTTCGGGCCGCGTCCCACAGCGCCGCCGGGACGCTTCAGCGCATCTTCATAAAGCGCAAGCACGTCTTCATGAAGCTGCTGCACCCACTCGCGGCTGAATGCACCTTTGAAACCAATAATTCCATCGCCATAAAGCCCGCCCATAATGGCGGCAATATCATAAGCAGATGTAGCGCCATCAATCAATCCCTCCAATCTTCCATCGTCCTGCGGCGCCTGCCGGTCCTGCACCATACCGGCCGTATCGTTCATAGCTGTTTGCATATCGGCTGTTTCCTCTTTTCCGTGCAACGATAGTGCCATGAAGAGAGGGGGAAAGGCGTAAGGCAGAAGGTGTAAGGCAGGGGCCGCTTGTTGCCATTTACGGCTTACCGCTTACGACTTATGGCTTGTGGCTTGCTTGAAGCTTGCAGCCTTCCCCAGCTCACAACTCGCAGCTTCTCCTTAGTTTAGCTTTCATGAAAATAGCGAACCTCATCTTTCTGAGCTTCATCTTTGTGCTTGTACTGTTTTCCATAACCACCTATATCAACTTCAGGCAATCGGAGGAAGTGACCGAGAACACAGAGTACTTCGCACGGTCTACGGAGATCGTCAGGAACAGCAACAGGTTCCAGCGAAATATCCTCAACATGGTGAGCTGCCTCAGGGGCTACCTGCTTACTGGGGAGGAATACCTGATACAGGCGTATGACACGGCCCTTAAAGAAAACGAATCCATCCTCCGGGAACTGCCGGTGCTTATTACGAACACAGATGAAAAAAGGCTGTTGAAGGAGATCAGCTCGCTCAACAACCAGTGGATACAAAGCTTTGCCACACCGCTTATTGAAGCCAGGAACAGGGCGGAAAAATCAGAAAGCGGGTTTATCTCCTTCGATAGATTATACAGGGAAAAACTCGTAAAAGAGGACGAGCAGAACCTGCAGGCCAAACTGCAGCAGAAGTTCAGGGAGTTCAGTAATTACGAGTACCGGAACCGCGAAGCAAGAAAGCAGATACTCGACAGCTCGATAGAGGGCACCAAGGAACTATCCTTTTATCTAACCATGTGCTCCGTTGTCCTGGGACTATTGGTAGCGGGATTCGTGGCGCACCGCATCTCCACCCGTATTGTAAGGATGGTGAATATGGCGGACAGCATCGCCTCCGGTAATTACAATGCAAAGACCGATGCTACCGGAAAGGATGAACTGGGGCGGCTGGCCCTTGCGCTCAATCACATGGCATGGGTGCTTTCCGAAAACATTACCCTCCTCAAAAGAAAGAACGAAGAGCTGGACCAGTTTGCACACGTGGTCTCGCACGACTTAAAAGCGCCGCTGAGGGGCATTGACAATGTGCTGACCTGGATAGACGAAGACCTGGGGCCTGAGATCTCTCCGAAAATGCGTGAATACCTGGACCTTATCAAGGGACGCGTGAACCGCTCCGAGAACCTTATCCAGGGGATGCTTTCCTATACCCGCGTAGGCAAGGAAAAAGCCGTGACCGAAGAGGTGGATCTTAACCAGATGATGCAGGAAATATGGGAATCGCTTTCCAGCCCCGGAACAAGGCTCAGCGTTCCCCGTCCGCTGCCCGTGCTTCAAGCGGAAAAAGTGCCGCTGATGCAGGTGTTCTCCAACCTTATCAGCAATGCAGTAAAATACCACGACAAGCCGGAGGGAGCGATCACCGTTTACCATGAAGACAGGGATACGCACTAC
>DASWNB010000019.1:0-3166 GCA_036399455.1 Flavisolibacter sp.
GCCACCGCCTGTTCTATAAGCATTATACGCCCCGGTGCCTGGAAAAGGCTGCGGCTATCGCTACCGTGTCCCAGTTCTCCAAAAACGACATCATCAAAACCTATCACACACCCGAGCGGCGCATCCGCGTGGTTTACAGTGCGGTAAAGGATGGGTTCGGTCCAATAGGCTGGGAAGAAAAAGAGGGAATAAAGGAGAAGTACACCGACGGGCGGGAGTTCTTTATTTATATAGGCGCCATCCACCCCCGCAAGAACCTGGTAAACCTGCTGAAAGCTTTCTCCCTGTTCAAAAGGCGGCAGCAGACCAATATGAAGCTGGTGCTGGCCGGCCGCCTGGCCTGGAAGAATGAAGAGTTCAACAAGCTGTTCAGGACCTATAAATACCGCCACGACGTAGTGCTGACGCATTATCTTGAAGAAGCCGAGCTGGCCCGGCTCACCGCAGCCTCGTATGCGCTGATCTATCCATCGTTCTTCGAAGGCTTTGGCGTGCCTGTGCTGGAAGGCATGAAGTGCCACGTACCTGTTCTCACCTCAAAAGGCACCTCCATGGAAGAAATCGGCGGCGATGCCGCCCTTTATTTCGATCCCGCGAACCCGCAGGACATAGCCTCCCAGCTCATGCTCATCTACAAGGACGAAACCCTCCGCAGCCGTATTATAGAGCAGGGCAAGCTTGTAGCTCAAAAATATAGTTGGGAAAAAACTGCCGACGGCCTCTGGCTCAGCATACTGGAAAGCGTGAATGGTGAATAGGTCGTTTATTGGTAAGACGCTTTTCGGTAGCAGGCACTCATTTTTTCTAATATTCAATAATCAATGCTCAATTTTCAAGGACGTTTCCAGATTCGGAGACTACTTGAGAATTGAGCATTGTACATTGAATATTGAGTATTACCGCGAAAAATACTTCCAAATACCTCCACCTAAAAAAATGCTTCCAGCTCCTTAAACGACCCTATTCACCATTGACCATTCACCCCCTCATCCCGCGCTGTTTTCCTTGCGTTGGATTTCCTGGAAGCGTTTGTAGAAGTCTTTGGCAAATTCCTTTATGCCTTCTACCAGCTCTTTCTGCTTGGTGGCGCGGTCGAAGGTGTCGGCCATGGTCATGAAGGTCTGGTAGTAGAAATCGGCCATTTCATCCACCATCATTTTTTGCGTCCACAGGTCCATGCGAAGGGCGGTCTTTTCAGCGCCATCCCAAAAGGACAGCATAATGGCTTTTGCCGGCTGGGCCCTGTCGGCCGTGCTGTCCGTAGCGCGCCATTCTATATTCTGGGGGATGCGGCTCTCATCCAGCTCCACATCTATTACGATGCTTGATTTCATTTCTAAAATTTGAGCCGCGAAGGTAGGAAGGTTTCACGCATTTATCCCGCAGCAGGCGGGAAAGCCGCAAAGGGAAGACTAACCGCCAGGACGCCAGGACGCGAGGTAATGTGTAGTCATGTTTGGCTATAGCTTACTTATAGCTTAGATATAGGTTAGATATAGCTAAGGTTTAGGTGAGAATAGCGATAACCGGCTGTCTGAACGCGGCTATTCCCGGGAAGCATCTCTTCCGTGCTTTGCGGCTTTCCCGCCTGCTGCGGGATAAATGCGTGAATTTCCCACATACGGGATAAAAATCCTCGCGTCCTGGCGCCCTGGCGGTTAATCCCTCCCTGCGTGAAACCATTCACGATTGACGATTGACGATTCACGCCCTTTATCTTTGCCCCCTAAACCAACCTTTCCATGAACCTGGAACAAAAGATCATGGCTGAAATGAAAGAAGCCATGAAAGCGAAGAACGAAGCGTCGCTGCGCGGGCTGAGGGCCGTCAAGGCTGCTATCATCATAGCCAAAACCGCTGAGGGTGCCAAAGGCGAACTAACCGAAGACGACGAAATAAAGCTCCTGCAAAAACTGGTGAAGCAAAGAAAGGATTCGCTGGAGATCTACCGCCAGCAGAACCGCGCCGACCTGGCACAGAAGGAAGAAGAGGAAATAACGGTGATCGAAAGGTTCCTGCCGCAGCAGCTCGGCCCCGAAGAGCTGAAGGCCGAACTGCAGCAGATCATAGCCGAAACCGGCGCTTCCTCGCCTGCCGATATGGGTAAGGTGATGGGGCAGGCTACAAAAAAACTGGCCGGCCGCGCCGATGGTAAAACAATTTCCGCAACGGTAAAAGAGTTATTGTCGGGAGGATAGAAGGCAGCCGGATGACCGGTAAACGATCACCGGCAACCGGGTTTTCTCTTTGCGCTTCTTTCCCGCCTGCTGCGGGACAAGTGCGTATTCTTGGCGTCCTTTGCGGTTAAGTATCTAAATAATAACAACGAATGCTCATCGATGTAATCGCTCTTATCCTGGTGGTCATGGCGATATTCAAAGGACTGCGCAACGGCTTTGTACTGGCTGTGTTCTCGCTGCTGGCTTTTATTATCGGGCTTACTGCGGCCATGAAGCTGTCTGCTGTGGCGGCGGAATATATTGGTGAGAATGTGAACGTGTCGCAGCGGTGGCTGCCCGTGCTTGCCTTTGCCGTAGTGTTCATTATAGTGGTGATATTGGTAAGATTGGGAGCTAAAGCCATTGAAGGCGTACTGCGTATAGCCATGCTGGGATGGCTCAACCGCCTGGCGGGGGTAGTGCTGTACGTTCTGCTTTACCTGTTCATCTTCAGCCTTTTCCTGTTCTATGCCGAGCAGCTAAACATCATCAAACCTCAAACTACCGGGGCTTCCGTTACCTATCCTTTCATCCATGCGCTGGGGCCGGTCGTTACCAATGCGCTGGGCGCCAATCTTCCCTTCTTTAAGGGCATGTTTGCCGAGCTGGAAAGCTTCTTCGATAATGTGGGGGATAAGAATACGTAATTGGTTTTGGTTTAACCGCCAAGACGCTAGGGAGCGCGAAGACGTTTCACGCACTTGTCCCGCAGAAGGCGGGAAAGGCGCAAAGGAAAGACAAAGAAGAGGTCGTTTGAGCTACAGGCTTTCCCTTCGTATTTCTTTTAGCGTACCGGCGTATCCTCAATTAATGACCAGCAACGCAAGAATAGTCGCAAGCTCCTGTAGGAGTTTTGGGGGCGCTTGCAACCCCTTCTTTGCGCTCTTCTCAAGTTTGCAGCTCCTGAGGCTTGGGGACGCAAAAAGAAGCATGAAGGAAAAGATGAT
>DASWNB010000020.1:0-2984 GCA_036399455.1 Flavisolibacter sp.
TGGACATCGGCCTTCAGAAAACCCTCCTGGAAGGAAAGGCCACCATCAAAGCCTCCCTGACCGACGTTCTGCACACCATGCAATGGAGCAGCACCAGCAACTACGCCGGCCAGACCATGGATCTGAACGGTGGCTGGGAAAGCCGCCAGTTCCGCCTCAACTTCAGCTACCGCTTCGGCAACAACCAGGTAAAAGCCGCCCGCCAGCGCAATACCGGCGCCGATGAAGAGAAGAAAAGAGCAGAAGGCGGAGGTGGAGGAATCGGGCAGTAGGAGGCGACCACCGATTAGCGACCACCGACCACCGTGCTTTCGGTTATCGGTGGTCGCTTACCGGTCATCGGTCTGGCATAAGAATTTCATACATCAGGAGGGGCTTACCCCTCCTTTTTCTATGTACAGCAGGATAACGGTTTTTCTTTTGGCAGCGGCGATTATGGCAGGCTGCAACAGCAATACAGGTACGGATAATACGACGGCTAACGATGGTACGGGAAGCGTGCATGGCAATGCAACCCCGATAGGCACCACCCATACAAAGCCGCTGATACTCGACGGCTGCTACGAAATGATCATCAGGCAGGATACGGCCAAGCTGGAGCTGACCATACAGGACACTACCGTTACCGGCAGGCTGGTATACGACTGGCACGAGAAAGACGGCAACACCGGCACCATCAAGGGCGTACTCCGCGACAGCCTTATCATAGCCGATTACCGATTTGAATCCGAAGGCATTATGTCTGTCCGTGAAGTGGTGCTCCGTATCCACGACGATGGCCTTACGCAGGGCTTCGGCGAACTCTCCGACAACAACGGCAAGATCGTCTACGCCGATCCCTCCAATCTTCAATACGATACCATTCACCCGTTTATTAAAGTGCCTTGCCGATAAGAAAGCTGTTGGCTGATAGCTGTTGGCTTTTAGCAGAGCAGGAAATGGAAAGATAGCCTGCACAAAATGATGAATAAGAGCACAATATTCATAGGTGAGCGTGCACAAGCCATAAGCTGACAGCCATCAGCCAACAGCTTTCTTTGCTTCTTTGCGCCTCCGCGTGAAACAATTCACGATTGACGATTGACGATTCACGTTCCTTATTTTTGCTGCATGGACTTTGGGAAGGTGCCACAGGGTGAGCTGGATAAGATCAATTTCAGGCTGGCGGATGAGCCGGAATGGAACAGGAGTGTTCTGGCGGGAAAGAGGGTTGCGGAGCCAAAGGTCTACTTTGGATGCCCGCAGTGGTGGGGAAAGGACTGGATAGGCAAGCTTTATCCAAAGGGAACACGCGATACCGAGTTGCTGGACCATTATATACGCTACTTCAATGCCATCGAGCTGAACGCCACGCATTATAAAGTTTATGAGCCGGCTACCATCCGCAAGTGGGCGGCAAAGGCAAAGGACAGGGACTTCAGGTTCTGCCCCAAGATGTTCAAGGATATCAGCCACCTGGGGAGCCTTTCCGACAAGCAGGCGCTTACCGCCGGTTTCCTTCAAAGCATCAGTGCTTTTGAAGACAAACTGGGCCCGGTGTTCATCCAGCTTAGCGAACACTTCTACTGGCAGCGAAAGCAGGAGCTGTTTACCTATCTCTCGGGCCTGCCTGCTGGCGACTTCCGGTTCTTTCTTGAAATGAGAAATCCCGCCTGGTTTGGAAAAGAAGAGAGCATGGAATGGTTTGAACTGTTGCGCAGCCTGGGTATGGGCGCTGTTATCACCGACACCGCCGGCCGCCGCGACTGTGCACACATGCACCTGCCGATTGCCCGGGCTTTCGTCCGCTTTGTCACAAACGAGCTTCATCCCACCGATTACTCGCGATGCGATGCATGGGTGGAACGCATTAACTATTGGATAGAGCAGGGGCTGGAAGAGCTGTATTTCTTTATCCACTCACCGGACGAAGCTACATCCCCCGAAATAGCTGCTTACTTCATAGATAAACTCAACCAGGCTTGCAGGCTGAACCTGCCAAAGCCGCGGCTTAATACTCCCGGCACGGCTCAACAGGCCACGCAACAAACAATATGGTAAGGATACTGCACATAGATACGGCCATAGAAGCGGCTTCCCTTTGTTTGTCGGAAGATGAAAACATATTGGCGGCAGCGGTCAATCCTTCTCAAAAGGACAGCGCCTCCTGGCTGCACGTGGCTATTGGCAGGATGCTGGAAGAGAGGGGTCTTTCTCCCAAACAACTGGATGCGGTAGCAGTCAGTGCCGGTCCGGGCTCCTACACGGGATTGCGGGTAGGCATGTCGGCCGCCAAGGGCCTTTGCTTTGCGCTGGACCGCCCGCTGATTGCGGTAAGTACCCTGAAGATGATGGCGGTGGCCGCCGTGGATGAGCCATCCGCACTGCTTTGCCCCATGATCGATGCGCGGCGCATGGAGGTTTTCACGGCGGTGTATGACCACGGGCTGAGCGAAAAATTGGCCCCGGCCAACCTTATACTGACGGAACAATCCTTTCTCCCCTGGCTTGAACAGGATACGGTTTGCTTTTTTGGCAACGGCAGCGCCAAATTCAGGCAGTTGGTGGCTCACCCCAATGCCCGCTTCGCAGAGCTGGAGATAACCGCCCGGCAGATGGTGCCCCTGGCGCTGGACAGCTTCCAAAGGAGCGATTTTGCCGATCTGGCCTATTCTACTCCCTTTTACGGTAAGGATTTTCACTCACCGGCTTCAATTTAGGTTGTTAAAAAAAAGGTTTTGCGGGAAATTGATTTGCATTAGCGTTAATGATTTATACATTTGTAAACTGTTTAATCTGTTAATTAAGAAGTATCGTATGAATAATGAACTTATAGAATCTGTAGCACCGGCCGGTGATTTGAAGATAGATGTGATCCAGCTCAAGAAAGCAGCCTTAATTCTCAGGGCAATCAACCACAAATTACGCCAGCAGATACTCAAGCTGATCCACCAGAACGGCAAGATGACCGTTACGGAGATCTATGTAAAGCTCAGGCTTGAGCA
>DASWNB010000021.1:0-6231 GCA_036399455.1 Flavisolibacter sp.
GACCTGGTGCAGGGACTGGAATCAAGAGTTGCTTTTGAAGCATTGTACGTAACTGGAAGACCGGCTTCATTCAAAGGCTTCCTGCTGGAAGATGGCGTAAAGCTTTTAACCGTGGAAGCTAATCGTTCGGGCATGGGCTTCTTTCGCTTTAAGCCGAAAGCAGGCAAGACCTACACGATTCAACCCGAAGATCCTTCGATAAATATCAGCCTCAATCATCCGCCCGTAAAAGAAAAAGGCACGGTGATGAACGTAGCAAAAGGAGTGGCAAACGATACCCTTCGCGTCAGCATCAACACCAGCCAGTACAGGGGGGCACAGCTTTACCTCCTGGCACATGACTATAAGACCGACCATTTTTTTACCGGGGTGAAGATACAAGGCTCTACGCTGGTGAAGATACCTGTGAACCTGCTGCCTGCCGGTATCATGACGCTTACTCTCTTCGACAGCACAGGCCAGCCCCTGGCGGAACGAACCATATTTGCCGGCCATAACCGCCTGTCGAAGCTGGAGATCACCACCGATTCCGCTGTTTATCACAACCGCTCGAAAGTATCGCTGAAGATCAGGGCCACGGACTGGCAGGGACAACCCTTA
This sequence comes from Flavisolibacter sp., assembly GCA_036399455.1. GTDB lineage: Bacteria > Bacteroidota > Bacteroidia > Chitinophagales > Chitinophagaceae > Flavisolibacter. Next base: position 601 of record DASWNB010000021.1, read on the forward strand.
CGGGCCAGCTTCTCGCTTTCCTGCATACTCAGGAGCCGTCTTGACAGCACCAGCTTCCAGGACATCGTTCCCTTTACCTACCTGGGTACTTACGATACGCACATAGCTTCCCGCTCTTCGCTGTACAGCATGGATTCTGAAAGAGACCTCGAAATGTACCTGCTTACGCGATGCTGGACACGCTACAAATGGACAGAACCAAAGCTGTTGGAAAAAGAACTGCCTGCGGAACCGCTGGCGATAAAAGGGCAGGTACTGATGAACGGCTTCAGGCCAAAAAAACCCGTGGAAGTAGTGGTAGTCAACGGCCGGGGAATAGACACCCTGATGACCGACGCAAAAGGAGCATTCAGCCTTTCGCCTGGAATGCTGGACCACAAGCCCGATGAGGAGGTGATCGTAATGGTGAGCACCTGGGATAAGGAAAATTATACTATCGAATACGAGGACCATACCGTGAAGACACAGGGCTACCTGGCTGCGCAGCCTTATGCAGCAGTCAGCCGCATCGATGGCGAAATAGCGGAAGAGGAGAAAAAGCAATTCGCTTCCCAAAGCCTGATGCCTGCCGTGGTAGTTACCGCCACGCAGAAGGATGAGCGCCAGGACGGTGAACCGGAAAATTATGTCAGCTCCAACTGCAATGATTATGTATGCATGTATAACATCCTCAATTGTCAGAACCACCTCTCAGGCACCAAGCCCGTACCCGGCAGAACCTATGCGCGTTGGCTCGGTTCGGCCTATGTAAAGGTCAGGTATAATGGCTGTGAAAGGGGAAGCGACCGTCCCGACCCGCGCCTGATGATCCTGCGCCTGAAAGGAAGATACTACAGCAAGGAATTTTATGTAGCGGATTATTCAAAGCACAATCCCCGGTTCCCGGAAACCCACAGCACCATCTTCTGGTCGCCGCAAATCCTAACCAATGCCCGCGGCGAAGCCGAAGTAAGCTTCTACTCTAATGATCTTACCGGGCCATTCGTCTGCATCGCCGAAGGAATCACGGACAACAATGTTATTAGCGGGAAGAAGCAGTTGGAAGTAAGGAAATCCGATAACCGGTAAGCGACAACCGACAACCGATAAACCACGAAGGCACAAGCGACGCGAAGAAAGCACAATGCTTATTAATCGGTAATCGGTGGTCGGTAATCGGTTATCGTCTCTCACTTAATCACTATATCATCAATAACCTTCTCTCCAAGTGCTTCGTTGACGCGAGACTTGATCTTTTCTTTCTGGTAAACGAGTTCCTGCTTGAGGGGGGCTACATTGGTGGTAATAAACAGGGTGCGGTCGATGACCTTGAGGCTGTCGGTATAGCGGGCAATGGTCTTTCCCATGACGGATTCCCACACATCCTCCACCTGTAAAGCCTGTATAGAGCCCTTTATGCGGCTCTGCGCAAGAAACTGCCTGATGGCGTCACCGATTGAATACTGCCCCATATGGCGAAGATAGCGGGTTTTGAGGTGAATGGTCAATGGTGATGAGGTGAATGGTCAATGGTGAATGGTGAATAGGGCCGTTTACAGGGTGAATGTCCTTCTTTGGTGGGGCAGCCCTTTTTTGCAGTCGCGGAAAATGTTCAATATTCAACGCTCAATTTTCAAGGAGGTCTCCGAATTGGAAACCACCTGAGAATTAAGCATTGACACATTGAATATTGAACATCTCAGAAAAAAGGACTGCCTGCCATCAAAAAACTTCCGCCTCCGTAAACGACCCGTTCACGATTGACGATTCACGATTCCCGCCCCTCAAAGCTCTATCAACTGGAACGGCTGCCCCAATCTTTCCATCTGTGCCTGCAAGCGTACGCAATTAGTGTCTGTGATAAAGATCTGGGCGTTCTCATCGGAGCTGACGCGCTGGAGGAGGTTGGTGATGCGCTCTTCATCGAGTTTTTCAAAAACATCGTCGAGGAGAAGGAGAGGGGAGAGTTTTTTTTCTTCCTTCAGGATCTCCACCTCGGCCAGCTTGAGGGCGAACAGCAGGCTCTTGCGCTGTCCCTGCGAGGCAATGGAGCGGAAGGGCTGGCTGCCGAGCTGGAAAAGAAGATCGTCGCGGTGGATGCCGCCTGAGCTGCGCTGGAGGGCCAGGTCTTTCTGGCGGTTGCGCTTCAGGAGATCGGTCATTTCCACCTGGTGCAGCTCGCTTTCATAAATGAGGTTTACAGGCTCGTACTTCTGGCAGATATCGTTATACAGTTGTTTTACCAGGGGCAGGAAGCGCAGCAGGAACTCGCGGCGCTTGCCGAAGATAATGGCGCCTTCCTTCGAAAGCTGCTCGTCCAGCACATCCAGCACACCCATGTCGCGGCCATAGCCTTCGGCCACCGAGCGGAGGAAGGAATTCCTTTGCTGGAGGATGCGGGTATAATCGATAAGCGATTGCAGGTAATCGGGGTAAAGCTGGGAGAGAAGGGTATTGGCAAATTTTCTTCTTTCCTCGCTGCCGCCGATGATCAGTTGTACATCGTCGGGGGCTATGATAACGCAGGGATAGCGCCCGATATGCTTCGAGAACTTTGCATAAGGCTCATCATTTACGGCAAATTCCTTGCGGCCGGTTTCCCGCAGGATGCACACCGCCTTTTCTTCCTTTCCCCTTGCCCTGAAATGCCCCTCCACCCGGAAGCCCTCATGGCCGTGGTGGATATTATTGGCATCCTGCCTCGAAAAATAGCTTCTTGTAAAACAGAGGTAATGGATGGCATCCAGCAGGTTGGTCTTGCCCACGCCGTTCCGCCCGCAAATCCCCACCAGCCGCTCCGTAAACCGCTGCTCGTGGTGGAAATAGTTCTTGAACTGGTAAAGTGATATGGACTGGAGGAAAAGACTCAAGGGGTGGAATTGGGAATTAGGTATTTGGAATTGGGTTTTAGATTCCGGGCCAAAGATAAGGGGAGGGGTTTGAGGTTTGAAGTTTGAGGTTTGAGGTTAGGGGGTAAGAGGCATCGTTTTAGCGCCGCCTCCGTAGCGTTATGCCTCCGGGTTCCCGCAGAAGAAGGGAATGGCACGCCTGATGAACCTCAAACCTCAAACTTCAAACCGCCAATTCCCTATTCCAATTCCCAATTCCTCCCTGCCCTTGAATTAACAAAATTCCCCGGGGCAAATTCCCGCCCAATCCCTTATTTTTGCGCCCAAATTGGCAGTCTTGGCTACAAAATTTACCAAAGAGACTTATTTGTACTGGTACGAACTGATGCAGCTCATACGCCAGTTTGAGCTTGCTGCAGAAGAGAAATACAAGATGGAAGGCAAGATCCGCGGGTTTTTCCACGCCTATGTAGGGCAGGAAGCCATCGCGGCAGGCTGCATGACCGCCACCCGACCCGAAGACCTGTTCATTACCGCCTACCGCGACCACGGGCTGGCCATAGCCAAGGGCATCAGCGTGAACTCCTGCATGGCGGAACTGTACGGCAAGGCCACCGGCTGCGCCAAGGGCAAGGGGGGAAGCATGCACTTCTTCGGGAAGGCAGAGAACTTTTATGGCGGCCACGGTATCGTTGGCGCCCAGATAGGAACCGGGGCAGGACTGGCCTTCGCGGAGCAATACCGCGGAACGGACAACGTGTGCCTTACCTTCTTTGGCGACGGTGCTGCCCGCCAGGGTATGCTTCACGAAACCTTTAACCTGGCCATGCTGTGGAAGCTGCCGGTGATCTTTATTTGCGAGAACAACAACTACGCAATGGGCACATCGGTAAGCAGGACTTCCAACATCACGGACATTTACAAGCTGGCCGACGCTTACGAAATGCCCGCCGACGTGATCGACGGCATGAGCGCCGAAGCCGTTCACGAGGGAGTAAGCCGCGCCGTGAAAAGAGCCCGTGAAAAAGGCGGCCCCACACTGCTGGAGATCAAAACCTACCGGTACAAGGGCCACTCCATTTCCGACCCCCAGAAATACCGCACCAAGGAAGAAGTAGAAGAATACAAGTCCAAAGACCCGATCTCCTCGCTGGTATCCACCATTTACGAAAATAAATTCGCCACCGAGGAAGAAATAGGGCAGATCAACGAAAGGGTAGACCAGGCAGTTGCCGAATGCGTCCGGTTTGCAGAGGAATCACCCTGGCCCGACGATAGCGAGGTGCTGAAGGATATTTATGTTGACCAGAACTATCCCTTCATTGTTGATTAAAAAGATCCACCAAAATTAAATTCAATATTTCATGGCTGAAGTAAAACATGCTGAACCCCGGACTGAGAATACTGTAGTGGTTGACCGGGCAAAAGATTTCTGGTCGCAATACAACAAGCCCATCCTGATCGGCGGCGGTGCGCTGATCCTGCTATTGGGCGGTTATATCGGATATAAAAAATTCATCCAGGAACCCAGGGAAGGGAAAGCCGCCGACGCGGTATTCAAGTCGCACGACTACTACATGCAGGACTCCACCCGCCTGAGCCTTAACGGCGATGCCCGCTACCCCGGCGCAGCCAAAGTGGCCGACCAGTACGGCAATACCAAAGCAGGTAACCTGGCAAAATTCATTGCCGGCTCCAACTACCTGAAAATGGAAGATTACAAGAATGCCGAGAAATACCTGAAGGACTTTGAAACCGATTCCAAGATCACACAGGCAAGGGCGTACAAGCTGCTGGCCGACGCTTATGCAGGCCAGGGCAAGAACGCCGATGCCCTGAAATACTATACGAAGGCAGGCCGCCATTTTGAAGAGGACAGGAACAACTCCCCCGAGTACCTGTACCTGGCCGCCTACTTTGCCCACAAAGTGATGCGCGACAACAAGGAAGCCATAGAACTGTATAAAGAGATTAAGAAGAAATATTCCAACTCCGGCCCTTCCACGGAAGCTGACAAGCACCTGGCCGAGCTGGGCGTTTATACCGCCGAATAAGATTAAAATGGCAGCTATAGCAAACAGCAAACTCTTAGATAAGATCGAGGGCATCCATCAAATTGAGGATGCCCTTGTTGTTCTGGTGAAAACCGAATGGAACGCCGCCATCACCGACGAGCTGGAAAACGGCTGCGTCCGCGTGCTGGACCAGTACGGCGTCAGGCACCAGACCCTGGTAGTTCCCGGCGCGGTGGAGATTCCCTTTGCCATCCGCCAGTACGCCAACGCCAGCAACAGGGTGACAGCCTTTATCGCCCTGGGCGCAGTTGTGCGGGGCGACACGCCGCATTTCGATTACGTATGCCAGTCGGTAACGCAGGGCATCGGCGCCCTTAATCTCAGCCTTTCCGTTCCGGTTATCTTTGGCGTGCTTACGGTAGACAACCAGAAGCAGGCCGAGGAAAGGATTGGCGGGGCACACGGCCACAAAGGCGAGGAAGCCGCCATGACGGCCCTTAAAATGATCATCCTCAACAAGGAAATAAAGGACGGAACCCTGTCATGAAGGTGCAACTGTTTATCCCCTGCTTCGTGGACCAGCTTTACCCCGAATCGGCCTTCAACATGGTGCGGGTGCTGGAAAAGGCAGGCTGCGAAGTACAATACAATCCCCGCCAGACCTGCTGCGGCCAGCCGGCCTTTAACGCCGGCTTCTGGGATGATGCCCGTTCGGTCTGCTCCAAGTTCCTGAACGATTTCAATCCTGCGCTTCCCGTCGTAGCGCCCAGCGCCAGTTGCGTGGGCTT
>DASWNB010000022.1:0-3978 GCA_036399455.1 Flavisolibacter sp.
GCCCGAAGCGTATCTCGCCGGCGGCGTTCACGGCAAAGCCTTTTTGCGATTCGTTGATATCCGGACCAAGCACCTTTACGCCCATGCGTTTGCACTCCTCCATGTTAAAGGTGAGCTTTTCAATGGCGTTGGCGTGATTCAGCACAGCCGACATATACTCGGCCGGGTAGTGCGCCTTGAGGTAGGCGGTCTGGTAAGCCACGAAGGCATAGCAGGTAGAGTGCGATTTATTGAAGGCATACTGCGCAAAGGCTTCCCAGTCCGTCCAGATCTTTTCAAGCTTGGCTTTGGGATGTCCCTTGGCGGTGGCGCCATCCACGAACTTGCCTTTCATCTTGTCAAGGGTCTTGCGATCCTTCTTGCCCATCGCTTTACGAAGAACGTCCGCATCGCCCTTGCTGAACCCGGCAAGCTTCTGCGCCAGCAGCATTACCTGTTCCTGGTACACCGTGATGCCGTAGGTTTCGTTCAGGTATTCTTCCATCTCCGTAAGGTCGTAGGTCACTTCCTCGCGGCCGTGCTTACGGTCTACATACTGGGGGATGTAAGCCATGGGGCCCGGACGGTACAGGGCGTTCATGGCGATAAGGTCGGCAAACTGGTCGGGCTTCAGTTCCTTGAGGTACTTCTGCATGCCCGGACTTTCAAACTGGAACGTGGCAATGGTATCGCCGCGCTGGTACAGCTCGTAGGTCTTCTGGTCGTCGAGCGGAATGTCATCGATGTTTATATCCACGCCGTGGTTCTGCTTGATCATGATCAGCGCGTCGCGGATGATGGAGAGGGTTTTGAGCCCCAGGAAGTCCATCTTGATAACGCCTGAATCCTCGATAATGCTTCCTTCGATCTGTGTGATGCAAAGGTCGGTTTCCTTGGAGGCAAATACGGGTATGAGCTCGGTCAGGTCCCTGGGAGCTATGATGATGCCTGCGGCGTGGATGCCGGTATTACGTACCGAGCCTTCCAGCCTTTCGGCGATGTGCAGCACCTCGCTTTGAAGGCCCTTCCCATTATATATTTCGCGGAGCTTTTTGGCGTTCTCTATGTCATCGCTGCCGTACTCGTCCTCAAGGGGCTTTTCACCTTCCTTGGCGGTGATGGGAGCGTGAAGTACGCGGTAGAGCTTGGTGCCGGGCTTTTCCGGTACAAGCTTCGCCAGTGCATTCGATTCGGGAAGGGGGAGGTCCATTACACGGGCCACGTCCTTGATGCTCATCTTGGCGGCCATCGTACCATAGGTAACGATCTGCGCCACCTGGTTGCGGCCGTACTTGGCCACCACGTAATCGATCACCTTTTGCCTGCCCTCATCGTCGAAGTCCGTGTCTATATCGGGCATTGACTTACGGTCGGGGTTCAGGAACCTTTCGAACAGGAGGTTGTACTTGATGGGATCTATGTTGGTGATGCCGATGCAATAGGCAACCACGCTTCCGGCGGCCGAGCCGCGGCCCGGTCCTACAAACACGCCCAAATCGCGGCCTGCCTTTATAAAGTCGCTTACGATAAGAAAGTAACCGGCAAAGCCCATCGTTTTGATGGTGAACAGCTCGAAGTCGATACGTTCCCGGATCTCCTCGCCGATTTCCGAATAACGCTTGCGGGCGCCTTCGTAGGTGATTTGCTTCAGGTACTCCCACTGGTTCAGGTTACTGTCGTCGTGTATCTGGAATTCCTTGGGCAGGGGGAAGGCGGGAAGGAGAATGTCGCGCTTCAGGTTCAGGAGCTGAACCTTGTCCACGATCTCGTTGGTGTTGTCGATGGCTTCGGGGAGGTCCTTGAAGCGGTCTGACATCTGCCCCGTGGTCTTGAAAAAGAACTGGTCGTTGGGGAAGGCAAAGCGCTTGCCCTTGGTGTTCACGTCATCGTCCGAAAACTCGCGGATGGCTTCGGTGCCCACCTTCTCGCCGGTATTGATGCAAAGCAGTATGTCGTGTGCGTTGAAATCCTCCTGGTCCACGTAGTGGGAATCGTTGGAGGCGATGATCTTTACGTTGTGCTTTCGCGCAAAGCGCACCAGTACCTCGTTCACGCGGTCCTGCTCGGGCATGCCGTGGCGCTGGAGCTCCACGTAGTAATCTTCTCCAAACAGGTCCAGCCACCATTTGAACTCTTCTTCGGCTTCAGCCTCATTTTTCCTGAGTATGGCCTGGGGCACCATGGCGCCGAGGCAGCAGGTGGTGGCAATCAGTCCTTTATAGTATTGCAGTACGAGGGTCTTGTCTATGCGGGGATACTTGCTGTACAGGCCTTCGGTATAGCCCAGGGAAGAAAGCTTGATGAGGTTTTTGTAGCCTTCCTCGTTCTTGGCCAGCAGTATCTGGTGGTAGCGGGGGTCTTTTTCCTCCTTGCTGAAGGTCTTGCGGTGGCGGTCGGTGGTGAGGTAGAACTCGCAGCCTACGATGGGCTTCACCTTCGGCTTGCCGTTCTCGTCCACGTTCTTGTAGGCCTGCGAAACAAATTCGAACACGCCGAACATATTGCCGTGATCGCTGATGGCAAGGGCGGGCATGCCATCGTTGGCTGCTTTTTTATACAGTGCCGATATGGAAGCCGCTCCGTCAAGGAGGGAATACTGCGTATGTACGTGTAAATGAGAGAATTTCATGGCGGATAGTCCTAAGTTCTGAGTTCTAAGTCTGAAGCCGGAAGTCTTAAGTCAGCAGCCGATGACTTACGGCTTAAGACTTAGGGCTTAGAGTTCCCGGCTTCGATTGATTAAGGCGTAAAGTTCGAACAAAGCCGGGCCAAAATCTTCTTAAGATTTACACATCATTTTTTTCTGAATGTGTATACATGGAGGAGGCCATCGGTATAGCTGCAAACCCAGGCTTCCAGCTTTTTATCGTCCTCGAAGATATCCACACCTACGGGCTTGCCCTTGCAGGGGAGGGAGGTCACCTTGGTGAAGCCTTTCTCGCCAATGCGGAACACATCCACCATATTACCGCTGTAGCAGGTAACAAAGAGGAATTTCTGGTTCTTCGACAGCATGATGGTGCGGGGCTGGGTATGGGTAGAGGCAGTGAACAGGGTTTTGCCGGTAACGGGATCGATGCAGGCTATGGTAGCCAGCTTGTTATAGGAAACGAAGATCCTGCCGCTGCTGTCGAGCACCAGGTGGCGGGGATTGGAGGTCACCTGCAGGGTATCTTCCTTTGTCCAGTCGTCGTTATTGATCACTTCTATGGTGGAGCCGCCCATGATGGCCACATAGGAGCGGCGGTTCCTGTCGTCTACCGCTATGCCCCGGGGAATGGAAGAAACAGGCAGTGTGGCGATGACCTTTCCGAAAGGATAGCTGCTGCGGTCCAGCTCAAGCACGCTAACGTTGTGGGAGTGCCAGTTGCTCACCAGCAGGTAGCGGCTGTCCGCCGTGCGGGAGATGATCTTGGGCGTCTTGCCCGTACGGATCAGGGGCACGAGGATGGAGTCTTTTTTATTGGAGCCCGGAGTGTGGATATAGATCTTCTTACTTGTTTGAGGTTTGAGGTTTGAAGTTTGAGGTTGGGTGGCTTCCCGGCCATAGCTCGCGAAAGTGGCTTTACCGGAGCCATCGGTTACCGGTTGTCCCTTACCGGTCATCCCATCGGTCATCGGTTGCCGGTCAACGGTCATCTCCCAGGTCATCTCCCCGGTTACGGGGATCGGTACTATTCCATCCGCATTATGCAATGATACCCAGAGGAGGGAATCGTTGTGGGAAAAGCAGGCTTCAACGGGCTTTTCTTCCCAGGAGGAAATGGGCTTGTCGGTAGTATAATCCCAGCCGGTACCACGGGTAGGCTTGAACTTGAAAATGCGGAGGGTTTTGCGGGTCTGGCGGTCGATCTCGTGTATGCTCATGCCTTCCAGGTTCATGGCATAGAGGAGTGAGCCGGTGCTGTTGAACAGGACGGACTTGGTGCCGGGAGCTGCTGCCAGCTTTTCGGTCTTTTCGTATATGAGCTCGGTATATGGAGCAAGGGGAGGCAGGGT
>DASWNB010000023.1:0-9141 GCA_036399455.1 Flavisolibacter sp.
GGCGGCCCCGACGGCGGCGATGGCGGCCGCGGCGGCCATATCATCCTGAGAGGGAACCGCAACGTGTGGACACTGCTTCACCTGCGTTACCATAAGAACGTGCTGGCAGAAGACGGCGAGAACGGTAGCGACAATAACCGCACGGGACGCAATGGGAAGGACGTAATCCTGGAAGTGCCGCTGGGCACCATTGCCCGCGACGAGGAAACCGGCGAAAAGGAACTGGAAATACTAAGCGACGGCGAGGAAAAGATCTGGCTTCCCGGCGGCAAGGGCGGACTGGGAAATACCAATTTCAAAACGGCTACCAACCAGGCCCCTGAATACGCACAGCCGGGACTTCCCGGCCTGGAAGGCTGGAAAGTGCTGGAGCTGAAAGTACTGGCAGATGTGGGTCTGGTAGGCTTTCCCAATGCCGGCAAATCAACCCTCCTGTCTGTAATGACTGCCGCCAAACCCAAGATCGCGGATTATGCGTTTACTACCATCACTCCCAACCTGGGCATGGTGGAGTACAGGGACGGAAAAAGCTTCTGCATTGCGGACCTTCCCGGCATCATTGAAGGCGCCGCCGAAGGCAAGGGCCTGGGCCACCGCTTCCTGCGCCATATCGAAAGAAACTCCATCCTGCTTTTCCTTATCCCCGCGGACAGCAAGGATCATAAAAAAGAATATGAGATCCTCCGCAACGAGCTGGAACAATACAACCCGGAACTGCTTCACAAGCAATTCGTCATCGCCGTTTCCAAAAGCGACATGCTGGACGATGAGCTTCGCGAAGCCATAAAAAGTGAACTCCCTCCGGACATCCCCCACATTTTCATCTCCTCCGTCACCAACCGCAACATCAATGAACTGAAGGACCTGCTGTGGAAAACGTTGAATTCTTAGTTTCTGGTTTACGGTTTCTGGTCTCTTGTTCGTCAGATGCGGTCTTTCCTATAAAGCGTAGGAGTGTTTTTAGGATAGAAGTATTCAATAATCAACGCTCAATGTTCAACTCTCAAGGAGTTTCCAATTCAGGGACACACTTGAAAATTGATTATTGAATATTTTTTCCTCCGAATGCCCGTGCACTAAATAATGATGACTGCACCTAACGAACCAGAAACAAGAGACCACAAACCAGAAACCCTCCTAGTTCCTGAAATTCTGCGTGACCATCAGCCCGTAAATGCCTCCATCTAATATTCCTATTCCTAAGCGCCCATAGGAGGCATTCAGGATGTTGGCGCGGTGGCCGGGGGAATTCATCAGGCCATTGTGCGCCATGCGAAGGGTTTGTGCTAATGCCAGGTTTTCACCTGCGGTGAGAAAGCGTACGCCCTTTGCCCTCATCCGGTCGAAAGGGTCTTTGCCTTCGGGGGTGTTGTGGGAGAAATAGCCGCGGGCAAACATATCTCTTGAATGCAGGCGGGCTACAACGGCCATCTCGGGATCGGCGACAAGAGGCTTCAGCCCATGCTTGATGCGCTCCTCGTTCACCATCTCCAGCATGCGGGCTTCAAGGTCGGGGCGGACATCAGGATTTTTTACTGTATAGTGAAGCTCTACGCTTTCCTTGGATTCGGGGTTGACCGTCAGGCGGTTCATGGTCCTTTGGATGGCGTCGTTGAATACGGGAGAGAATTTATCGTGCAGCCATTCCGCTCCTTCGGCCATGCGGCCGGCAATGCGGCTGTCGCGGGTAGCGGAAGAAAGGCTGTTGGAGATGGGAAGGGAAAGCAGCAGGGCTGCGATGAGAGTGCCATAGATCAACCCGTTTACCAGCCCGGGAACGGTTCCCAGCGCGTGATTAGCCACATGGCGATGTGTTTCGTGCGGCACGATGCGCAGGATGAGGTTGGCGATCAACCCGAACAGCAAACGGGCCAGGAAAAAGGTGAGCAGGAAGCCCAGCGGCGGCCCCCAAACGCCCAGTCCAAAAGCCCTTTCCAGCAGGGCCGCCACGTACTGGTAAAGCCAGAAAGCAGTCATCAGGCTGATGACCAGCAGGAGGAGGTCCAGCACCCCTACAATAAAGCCTTTTTTCCACCCGCCCCAAATGTAGAGCAGGATAACAATGCCAAGCAGGATATCTACGTAGTTCATACCTGGTATTCCTGCAAATTTGATTCCGTGGGGTGGAGGGTTTGAGGTTTGAAGTTTGAGGTTTGAGGTTAAGCGTACCGGTTTCCCTGGTGGAAGGCTCCGTAGCTGGGCGCATCCGTGGTTAACCACAAGCCTGCGAAGAAATATAGAGTGATGCACCTAACGAACCTCAAACTTCAAACCTCAAACCTCAAACTTCTACCTCCCACCTCATCTAAAGTGCTCCCTTTTAAGTAGGTTTGCCATGCACAAAATTTATATATGAACATGAGAAAACTATTCTTAACCCTTATCCTCAGCGTTAGCCTGCTATTTAAGGCCGCAGCCGACGAAGGAATGTGGCTGCCCCTGTTGCTGGGCCAGCAAGTATATGCCGACATGGTGAAAAAAGGCCTGAAGCTTTCTAAAGAACAATTGTACAGCGTGAACAAAGCGTCCATCAAGGATGCCATCGTGATCTTTGGTAATGGCTGTACCGGTGAAATGGTAAGCCCCCAGGGCCTGCTCTTCACCAACCACCACTGCGGCTATGGTGTTATTGCCAACGCCTCTACCGTTGAGCACAACTATCTTCGCGATGGTTTCTATGCCAAGAACTTCAGCGAGGAAATCCCCGGCGGCAACCTCTCCGTCCGCTTTCTCCTGCGCATCGAGGATGTGACCAAAGAAGTGCTGGACTCCCTCAAAGGGCTCACCGGCGCCGACAGGGCCGCCCGCCAGAATGCCGTGCTGTCCGCCATCAACCGCCGCATGAGCGATACATCCAAATTCATCGAGACTTCCGTAAGCTCCCTCTTCAAAGGCAACCAGTACCTGGCCTTTGTTTACCAGCGTTACAGTGACGTGCGCCTTGTAGGCACTCCTCCCGAAGCCGTGGGTAAATACGGTGGCGATACCGATAACTGGGAATGGCCCCGCCATACCGGCGACTTCTCGGTATTCCGCGTTTACGCTGCTCCCGACGGTAAGCCTGCCCGCTACAGCGCCAGCAATGTGCCCATGAAACCCAAGTGGCACCTGCCCGTTTCACTCAAGGGCGTGAAGGATGGCGACTTTGCCATGATCTACGGTTATCCCGGCAGCACCAACCGCTACGAATCTTCCTACGGCGTGCAGTTGTCCACCGAGGTCAATAACCCCACGCTGGTAAAGCTCCGCGACATGCGCCTCAAATACATGTTCGAGGAAATGAAGAAGGATCCCGCCATCAAGCTGCAGCTTGCTTCCGACTATGCTTCCATCGCCAACTACTGGAAATTTTATGAAGGCGAAACAAAGCAGTTGCTGAAGTTTGATACGTACGGGCAAAAGAAAAAAACCGAAGAAGCCTTCATGAAATGGGCCGCCAATAAGCCCGAATACCAGAACATCTTTAAAGACCTGGAAGCGTCCTACGCCGCCTGGCGTCCCTACGCCCTGCACCGCCAGTACATGAATGAAGGCATATTGGGCTCGCCGCTGATGGCCTTTGCCGGAAGCCTGCAAAACCTTGAGAATACCATGGTGAAGCCCGGCGTATCCACGGCCGACATCAGGAAAGCGGTGGACGCAGCCAATGCTTCCCGCCAGAATTTCATCAAAGGACACAACCGGACTTCGGACCTGAACATCCTCGGCTCCGTTCTGCAGATGTATTATAACGACGTTCCCAGGGATCAGCATCCTACCGGCCTTTATGACGCCATCCGCAACGAATACGGTGCGCTGGACAAGGCAACCACCTACCAGAGGTATGCCGAGGCCGTCTTCCAGAACACCATGCTGCTGGACGATACCAAGTGGAATGCCTTTGTACGGAATCCCGATGCCAATCTCCTCCAGCAGGACCTGGCCTATAACCTGGCCAATACTTTCCTGAGGAACTACTCCGGCAAGTACGCACCGATGTTCCAGCAGTTCAATGCAAAGAACAACGAGTGGGGAAGGCTGTACCTGAAAGGCATAATGGAGATGAATCCAAAGCAGGTAATGTATCCTGATGCCACCTTTACCTTGCGTGTGACCTATGGCAAGGTGGATGATTACAGGCCCCGCGATGCCGTGGCCTACGACTATGTGACCACCATGAAAGGCGTGCTGGAAAAATACAAGCCCGGTGATTACGAATTCGACCTGCCGGCAAAATACCTGGAGCTGGCCCGCAAGAAAGATTACGGCCCGTACAAGGATGCCCGCACCAACGACCTGGTGGTAGGATTTATCACCAGCAACGATATCACGGGCGGTAACTCGGGCTCTCCTGTGCTCAACGGCAACGGCGAGCTGATAGGCCTTGCTTTCGACGGCAACTACGAGGCGCTGAGCCATAAGCTGGCTTTCGATAAGGACCTGAACCGAACCATTAACGTGGACATCCGCTACGTGCTCTGGTGTATCGACAAGCTGGGTGGCGCCTCTCACCTGGTGAAGGAGCTGACTATCCGCAAATAGCCTTATATTGTTTTATTTTTCAGAAGCCATCCCGCAAAAACGGGATGGCTTTTTAATTTCGCTTACTTTAGAACTTTAAGAATTCCCGGTTTGAAAAAGCTTTACCTGTCCTTCCTTGTCCTTTTCAGTTCCGCGGCGGTCTTTGCGCAGGGCGGCTTTTTTTCCCTCTCCAACGACTTTTCCGTGCTGCGCAATTTCAGTCCCAACCAGCAGTTCTGGTCCGTGGGCCATACCGTGCAGGGGAATTTTCACCTGTCGGATAAATACGGCCCTTATGTGTGGCTGTCGTACTACTCGCCGGGTAGGTTCGAGAACGATTTCACCGCTCAGGCAAAGCAGCCTTCCACCACCCCGCAGGCCGTCCGCTACCGTGTTGCGGCCAAATGGAACTTCCGGAGCGTATCGGTAGGATGGAAGCATTATTTCCGCGGCGGCGCTACCAACGACAGCACCTGGAGCCTTTACGCCCTCGCCGGGTTCGGCCTCCAGTTCACCAGGGTACAGAACGCATTCACACCCGAAGTTGATACTGCCCTCTACGATGTGCAGCCTCCCATTTCCGGCCTCGACGGCTTCAAGCGCCTCACCCTCGACCTCGGCGCCGGCGTCGAATACCCCCTGGGCGGCGATATCTATTTATACGGAGACCTGCGCACCTGGCTTCCCACCTCCGGCTATCCTTCCCCCTACCTCCACGACACCCGCAAAGTGCCTCTTCCGCTGATCCTGGCTGGAGGAGTGAGGATAATGTTTTAGAGAGAAGCTATTGGCTGATAGCTGTTGGCTGATAGCACAACAGGGAAAGCGAAAAGAAATCCTGTACAAATGATGAATAGGGAACAATGCTCATAGGCTGAACGAATACAAGCCATCAGCTTTCCTGGCAGCCTGCAGGCTTTCCACTTTACTCCTTTGCGTCTTTGCGTGGAACCATTCATCCATCCCATGCACCAATTAACAAAAACCGCTTTAGAAAAACCGCAAAACAGCACTTTAGGTGCATTAAAACCGCAGTATATCATTTAATACCGCAATAAATGCATTCCATTCCCGCAGGTACGCAACTGATGCCATAAGCCATTTTCCCGCGCAGGGGTCACGGATAGATTTGCGCCAAATTAATTGAAATGAGATCCCTGACTTTCCTCCTGGAACCTGCACTTGCCAAATGGCTGTTGCGCCTCAAGCTGACCGTTGCAGCCGCCTGCCTGATGCAGGCTGTATCGGCGCAATCTGTAAGCACCGCCGTGGACAACATCATTCCGCCATCGCCCGAAGCTTCCGCGCTGGGCAAATACGCAGCCATACCGGTTGGCCTCTATACCGGCACGCCCCAGATCAACATCCCCCTGTGGAACCTGAAAGAGGGCGACCTCACCCTTCCCATTTCGTTTTCCTACCACGCTTCCGGCCATAAGGTGGACGAGATAGCGCCCCGCACAGGCATGGGCTGGACGCTTAACGCCGGTGGCGTTATCACCCGCACCATCATGGGCGAAGCCGATGAATACGGGCCTGCCGGGTTCCTCAGGTTCTCCATCAACAATAACCCCAGCAATATCTACTCCGGCACCAGCCAGGAACTGTACTACAAATGGGACCAGCTCCTGGAATGCGGCGATGCCGAACCCGACCAGTTCTCCTTCAACTTTAATGGATACAACGGCAAGTTTGCCTTTGACTGGGACCGTACTATTTCCGTAAGCTCTGAAAGAAAAGTGCTGATAGAACCCATCGGGCTGAACCCCGGCGAGGGAACCTTTATCAGCGGATGGAAGGTCACGGGAGAAGACGGTACGGTCTATCTTTTCGAAGCGAAAGAAACCAGCCATGTTCCCACTGTCTCCATCCAGCCCTGCGTCTACACAACCCCTCCCGTAAGCAGTTGGTACCTTACCAGGATAACATCGCCCAACGGGCACTTCATCACCTTTACCTACCAGCCCTACTCCATGGAGTACCGCATGCGCATGTCCGAAACAACCAACCACCGCTATGGCGTGGAGCATGCAGTAACCAACACCCGTTTCGAGCTGATGAAAGTGAGCGGGCAATACCTGAGCCGCATCACTACCTCGTCCGGCCATACCACCATCGACTTTACCAATGGCTCCGCCGTACGTACGGACGTGCCCAAAAACAACGCAGGCACCCTGAACACCATGTACAGCCTCTCCGATATTATCGTAACCAACAAGGAAGGACAAAAGCTGAAGCACTTCCAGCAGGGATACGACTATACCACCGGCAGGCTTACGCTCAAAACCATTACCGAGCTTCCGGTCGATGGCACCACACCCACCGTACCGCCTTACCGCTTTACTTACTACGGCAGCCTGCCCGCCTTCACAGATGGAGTAGGCTTTTCCAACCAGGACCATTGGGGTTATGCCAATGTCAATCCCAAAGGCATGCTCACACCACCCTATCTCGCCACAAACTTCAATGGAAACAAGGTTTTCTACGACGGTGGAGACAGGTCGCCGCACGCCGGAGCCATGAAAAGCGGCATACTTACGCAGATAAAATATCCTACCGGCGGCACCACTACGTTCGACTTTGAGCCGCACGACTACAGCTTTGTGGGCAGCAGGGCGGTGGAAGAATTCGACACCACCAACGTAGCGCCTGTAAGCGTTTACCACTCGGGCAATATGACCACCGACTTTACCACCGTTACTTTTACCGTAGGCGAAGTGGCGAATGAACGCGGCGTTTACTTCAACATACAAACCGCTTACTGCTCCTCCGACGGCTTTGCCGGGGGAACAATGGGACCGCAGGTAACGCTGATGGATGCCAACGGCAACACCATCAGGTGGTGGACGCACACCTCCGCTGAAAAATCCGGCTATATCGACCTGGAGCCGGGCACCTACATGCTCAAGGCTTCCACCAGGCACAACCCCTGCCGCTACGAGGGTGTGCCCGAACCGGGCTGGGACAATGCATACGGCTCGCTGACATGGCAGGAGCTTTCCGCAACAAAGAGAAGAAAGAACAAAACCGCCGGCGGCCTGAGGGTGAGGACGATCACCGATTACGACGGCATCAGCACCGCCAATAACATCGTCAGGAAGTTTGAATACAGGATGCCCGAAAACAGCATTCAGATCTCCAGCGGCGTGATCACCGAGGAGCCGAGATATACTTTCAACACCACCATGTATGAGCAGTCAGGCGGCTCTTACATGGCCATTCCTTACGTATCACGCATATCCAATAGCGTTATCATGCTGGGCACCACGCAGGGCAGCCATATCGGCTACAGGCAGGTGAATGTTTTGTATGGAGATAACGGCGAGCTGGGAAAGACGGAAGCCACTTATACCTCTTTCTTCGACAGCAACGACGAGATCAGCTACTCGCTGCCCTTCCAGGCGCCCCGCTCCTACGATTACCTGAGGGGATTATTGAAAAAGCAGGTGGAATACAAGTACGAGAACGGGACCTATACGGCTGTAAAGCAGGTGGAGAACGACTACATAACGCGTCTGAAGCAGATACCAGGCTACAAGGCGGGTGAGAAATGCAACGGCTGCAGGATGTACGTGCAAACGGATCCCAACGTATTTGCCGTAGGCGGGTATACCGTTAACCTGGGCTCTTCCAGGCTCTCCAACTCCCGTGAAACCCTTTACGAGAACGGACAATCCTTTGTTACCGAAAGAACCCTTGCCTACGACCCCGCCCTTCAGTTCATGATAAAGGAAACCGTCAAGGGCAGTGACAACAAGCACCAGGTAACGGAGTTCAGCTATCCTTTCCAGTACACCGCTCCGTCGAGCGTCATCAGCCTCATGCAAGCAAGGCATATCCTGTCGCCCGTAGTGGAAAAGATAATAAAGGAGAAAGCCGCCGACGGAACAGAAAAAGTAACAGGGGGCTCCTTTACCCAGTTTGGCCTGTTCGATAACAAGATACTGCCCTCAAAACAGCTCCGGTTTACAGCGCTGGCGCCGGTAACGGACCTCGTGCTGTCGAAGAGCAACGCCGGTAATTACGATACGCGTTATTATACCGAAACATCCGTGTTCAACCGCTACAGCAGCCTGGGAATGACCGAGCAGGTAACTGCTCCCGGCGATGCCGCTACGGCCTACATCTGGGGTTACGGGGGATTGCTGCCTGTTGCACAGATCACCAATGCCGCCTTTGCCCGTTGCGCCTATACCGGTTTTGAAAGCTCCGACAAAGGCAACTGGAGCTACGACGACCTTTCGTCCAACTACTCCACCGATGCCAAAACAGGCAGGCGCTCCTTCTCGGGCGTAATCACCAGTGCGGCGCTGCCTTCGGGTCAATACATCGTATCGCTGTGGACCAAAGCTCCCTCCGGTGCAGGCATCACGGTGAACGGCGTTGCCAAAACCGGCGACGGAACCTGGAAGCGCCTGGAGTGGATAGTGACAGATCCCGGCAACATCACCGTAAACACCAACGGCAACCTCATCGACGACCTGCGCCTGCATCCCCGCGAAGCGCAGATGAAAACGCTCACCTACCTGCCAAACGTAGGTATCAGCTCACTCACCGATGCCGTACACAGCACGCTCTATTACGAGTACGATGCACAGAACAGGCTCAAAACCGTGAAGGACCGTGAAGGGAACATCATTA
>DASWNB010000024.1:0-2246 GCA_036399455.1 Flavisolibacter sp.
CGCAATTCTGCAACTGTTTCTGCAACGGACACTTGTAGTGGTTGTAGCATTGCCAAATATACAAAATAGAAATCAATTTAAAGTCTAAATGGTATAACAGCCAACAGCTATCAGCCAACAGCTTTCTTTGCGTGAAATCAACTCTCCTTTTGCAGGAGCAATTCCTTCAACTCAGCTAACCCTTCGCCGGCGCCTTTTTCGATGGTGGTGAGATTATAGAGCGAGGAAGTGTAGGGAACTTTCTTGTCCACGATGTACTTTGGAATGTTCCAGGGGGCATAGTTGACAAGGCCTGCGGCCGGGTACACTACCAGCGAGGTGCCTACCACCACGAATATGTCTGAGGTGCGGGTGATGAGGGCCGCTTCCTCTATCAGGGGCACGGGCTCTTCGAACCAGACTATGTGCGGCCTGAGTTGGGCGCCGTCCTCGGCTTTGTCGCCCATTTGTATGTCATCGTGTACGGGGTAGACAAGCGATTCATTTTTTTCACTGCGCATTTTCAGAATTTCGCCGTGAAGGTGCAGGATGTGGGTTGAACCGGCACGCTCGTGCAGGTCGTCTATATTCTGCGTGATGATGCGTACGTCAAAATGCTCTTCCAGTTCTGCCAGTATGTAATGCGCCCTGTTGGGCTGTGCTTCTCTTACATTTTTCCGGCGCATATTGTAAAACTCCTGCACCAGTGCGGGGTTCTTCCTCCATGCCGTTGCTGTTGCCACTTCCTCCAGGTCATATCCTTCCCAAAGTCCATCCGCATCGCGGAAAGTTTTCAGCCCGCTCTCCGCCGATATGCCCGCCCCGGTAAGCACCACCAGTTTCTTTTTCATTCCCCAAAACTCGTTATTTCACGCGGAGAAGCAAAAGAAGCTGTTGGCTGATAGCTGTTAGCTTATGGCTTGAGCACGTTCAATACCGGCTTTGTACTCTTATTCATCCTTTTGTGCAGGGCCTCTTTCTTTTCCTGACCTGCTAACAGCCAACAGCTATCAGCCAACAGCTTTCTTCTCCTTCCACCGCTTCTTCACTATATAAACAACCGGTATGGCAATAAGCGCAAGGGGCCAGAGGCTTATGAGGCCGATAAAGAGGGAAGCGAGCCATTGCCAGCCGTTGGAGAAGGCATCCGTGAGCCGGGCAAAGAAGCTGTTGTCGTTTGTTTGGTTGCTTGCAAGGGCCGGGTTGAGGACCTGGTAGAAGGTGAAGTGGATGGTGCTCATGGCGGAAGAGTGGTTGATGAAATTGAGGCGGCCGTTGACCGTTTCGATCTCTTCCTGGATGCCGTTGATCTCCTGCTGCACTTCAAGGATCTCCGCCATGTTCTTTGCCTGCTTCAGAAGGTCGAGGTAGCGGAGGCGTACCTGCTTTTTTGCCTCGAGCCTTGAGCGGCCGTCGACAAATTCGCCGGTGAGGTCTTCGGAGCTGACCGTCTTTTCGTTTATGGCCGTTGCACCGGCAAGCAGCTCGTTCATGGCTTCATCGAAGCGGTCCACCGGCAGGCGGATGGTCATGGAGTTTTCGATCTTGTATTCGGTCTGGTTCTGTCTTTCATTGCTTACGTAACCGCCGAAGCGTTTTACTTTTTCGTAAAGGCTTGTGGAGAAGGTTTTATAGTCTTTTACTTCTGCGTTGAGCGTGGCTGTCTTGACGATCTTCTTGTCCCAATTGACGGTGGAAGGCGGCGCGTCAGGCGTGGGGCTTTGCTGTGTGCCGCCATTGCCGGTACTGGAGTCAGTGGCCGCCTCGTATTGCTCTTTTTCTATTTCCATTGTTTTTGTGCTCGAAACCTGGTTTTGATTGTCAGCGTGGCCGCAGGAGATAAGGACGGCCAGCAGAATGCCGGAGAACATGGCAATGCTGTTCTTCATATAAAAATTTTTAGTGGGATGCCCGTTGAAGCAATATTGCACAAGAGAAATGGCAGCAATCGTTAGCGAAGCCTTACTTCCTGCGGAGGAAAAGCACGGTACTGTCACCGGCGGTCAGCGACACGACGGAGTCCGCGAGACGGGTGAACACGTAAGGCTGGGGAATGGAATCTTTGATGAGCAGCTTGTTTTCTTTTTCATCGAAGCTGAAGAAAGCCGTATCCGTAGTGCGGCCATCGCTGGTAAAGAGAGAATCCTTTTCAAAGTTGAATTCAATGCCGGAGGAGTCTTCCATAGCCGAAGCCAACAGGAACGCATAAACGATGTTGCTGTCGCGTCCTACAGAAACGGAGTCGAGCTTCCATTTGCCGGTGAGCG
>DASWNB010000025.1:0-2196 GCA_036399455.1 Flavisolibacter sp.
GAGCTGCATCTTGTTCTGACCTACAACAGCGATATCTACGGACACCAGGGCATGGAGCGGATGGCCCGCCACCTGCACCAGCTTCTTTCCGTCCTGCCACGCGAATCGATGACGCCCATACGGCAGTTGGATTACCTGGAAGATGATGAAAAGCATCAACTGTTGCACGGGTTCAACGATGCCGCCGTGGATTACCCGCAGGACAAAACCATTGTACACCTGTTTGAAGAGCAGGCTGCTGCTACCCCGCACAACATTGCGGTAGCTTTTGAAGATAAAGAGCTTTCTTACCGGGAACTGAACGAACAAGCCAACCAGTTGGCGCATTACCTCAGGAGCAGCTACGCCATACATCCCGATGACCTCATTGCCGTACAGTTGGAGCGCAGCGAACAAATGATCGTTTCCCTTCTTGCCGTGCTCAAATCGGGCGGCGCTTACGTGCCTATTGATCCGGAGTACCCGCAGGAGCGCATCGGCTATATGATCAGCGACAGCGGCTGCAAACTGGTGATTGACGAAGAGCTATTGAAAAGCTTCCGCAAGGAAGAGGACCGGTACAGCAGGGAAAACCTTACATCCTCCAGCCTTCTGCCTTCCCACCTTGCCTACGTTATTTACACCTCCGGCACCACCGGCAAGCCCAAGGGTTCGCTCATCGAGCATCGCAACGTGGTCCGGCTGTTCAAAACAGGCAAGCCGCTGTTTGATTTTGGTGAGAAGGATGTATGGACCGTATTCCACTCCTTCTGCTTTGACTTCTCTGTTTGGGAGATGTATGGAGCACTGCTCTTTGGCGGAAAAACCGTTGTTGTATCTAAAGCTATTGCACAGGATACTGCAGCCTACCGCCAGTTACTCGTGGAGCAGAAAGTAACGGTGCTGAATCAGACACCTTCTGCTTTCTATAACCTCATACGTGAAGAACTGGAAAGCACGACCACAGGCCTTCAGCTTCGTTACGTCATCTTTGGCGGCGAGGCGCTAAGCCCGGGAAGGCTGAGGGACTGGAAAGAAAAATATCCCGTTACAAAACTGGTGAACATGTACGGCATCACCGAAACCACCGTACACGTAACCTGTAAAGAAATTACTAAAAAAGAGATAGAAGAAAACATCAGCAACATCGGCAAACCCATTCCTACGCTGAGCTGCTATGTACTGGATCAGAATGGTCAACTGCTTCCCCCGGGAGTTTGGGGCGAGCTTTATGTCGGCGGCGAAGGCGTGTGCCGCGGCTATCTCAACCGGCCGGAACTAACTGCTCAACGTTTCCTTTCAAGTCCCTTCAAGGCCGGCGAGCGCCTCTACCGCTCCGGCGACCGTGTACGCCTGCTCCAAAGCGGCGAGCTGGAATACGGCGGACGTATGGACGAGCAGGTGAAGGTCAGAGGCTACCGCATTGAGCTGGGTGAAATTGAAAGCGTTCTGCAAAGCCATCCGGACGTGGAATCTTCAGTAGTCATTGCCCGAACCGGCACGGACGGTGAAAAGGAACTGGTGGCCTATGTTGCAGGCAGCAGTTCGCTCAACACACCGGAACTGCGCAGGCATATTGGAGCAACACTGCCTGCTTACATGATCCCCACTCATTTTGTTCAACTGGATGAATTGCCGCTGACCTCCAATGGTAAAGTGGACAGGAAAAGATTACCGGCTCCCGAAGCAGGACTGGAAACAGGAGCGGAGTACATTGCACCGCGTAATGAAACGGAAGAAAAGCTGGCAGGCATCTGGCAGAAAATACTGGGAACGGAAAAGATCGGCGTCAGGGATAACTTCTTCGAGCTGGGCGGCCATAGCCTGCGTGCTACCCGTCTTGCCAGCCAGGTACGCAGGCAACTGAACGTACAGGTGCCGCTGGCAGAACTGTTTGCCCATCCCGTGCTGGAAGACATGGCGCTTTGGATCCGCCAGGCTACCCGCTCCGAAGACCTGCGCATACTGCCTGTAACGGAACAGCCTTCTTATCCACTCTCTTCTGCGCAGCGCAGGCTGTGGGTGCTCAGCCGCTTCGAAGAAGCAAACGCCGCCTACAACATGCCCGGCGTGTACATATTTGAAGGAGAACTGGATACCAATGCTTTTGAGATGGCTTTCCAACTGCTCATCGACCGCCACGAGGCATTGAGAACAGTATTCAGGAAGGATGAGGAAGGCGGCATCCGCCAGTTCATCCGCTCCACACGTGCTTCC
>DASWNB010000026.1:0-2592 GCA_036399455.1 Flavisolibacter sp.
GCCGAAGGCGTAGCCGGTGTATTTGTTGGAATCGATGCCGCAGTTTTCGAGAACGGTGGGATGCACCATGCCACAGCCCAGGATCTCTACCCAGCCGGTGTGCTTGCAGATGCGGCAGCCTTCACCCTTGCAGATAAAGCAACTGATGTCCATTTCGGCGCTGGGCTCTGTAAAGGGGAAGTACGAGGGCCTGAAGCGCACCTTCACATCTTTTCCAAACATTTCCTGTACAAAGAAATAAAGCGTTTGCTTTAGGTCGGCGAAGCTTACGTTCTCATCGATATACATGCCTTCCACCTGGTGGAAAAAGCAGTGGGAACGGGCGGATATTGTTTCGTTGCGGTATACGCGGCCGGGACAGATGATGCGGATGGGTAGCTTGCCCTTGTTCATTTCACGGATCTGCACGTTACTGGTATGGGTGCGCAGCAGCCAGTCGGTGCCGCTTTCCTGGCGGTTGATGTAGAAGGTGTCCTGCATGTCGCGGGCAGGATGGTCTTCCGGCATGTTGAGGGCGGTAAAGTTGTGCCAGTCGTCCTCTATTTCAGGACCATCGGCTATGGAGAAGCCCAGCCTCTGGAAGATGCCCACGATGCGGTTGCGCACCAGGTTGATGGGATGGCGGGAGCCTACCTGTATGGGATCGCCGGGCAGGGAAAGATCGGCTTCTTCACCGGCTTCCTGTTTACCGCTGGCGGCGGTTTCCCTGGACTGCTCGTACCGGGCTTCGGCAAACTGCTTAAACTCGTTCAGCACCTGGCCGAAATCCTTACGCTTATCGGCAGGCACATTCTTCATTTCACCAAAAAGCGATTTCACCAGGCCTTTGCTGCCCAGGTACTTTATGCGGTACTCCTCCAGTTGCTGTGCATTGGTAATGGCAAACGCTTCTATGTCCTTGCGGTAAGCCTCTATTTGCTGTAACAGTTCGTCCATGCGGCAAAGATAGGGAGAGAGGATGACCGATAAGAGACCACCGATAACCGGAAAAGCTGTTGGCTGATAGCTGTTAGCCATTAGCTTGCTTACATTCAGCCCTTAAGATTTGTTCCTGAAATAGAGTTATGAGCTAAAGCCTCCTTCCCATAAACCCTTAATGTGCATGGCGCAGCCTTAACAAAACAGGCTATCAGCTAACAGCTATCAGCCAACAGCTTCTCTTCTTCTACTTTTCATTTTTTCTTCATCAGCGCTTTATCCTCCGAAGGATCATAATCCCACGGAAGCAGATGCGCCATTTTCTTCCAGGCCATGTAGCCGTCGGTGAATAGGTCGGAGGCTTTCCTGTAGATGCCGTCCGGCTCGATGGAGAGGGCATCGCCTGAGACAAGATAGAACAGGGAGTACTGGAAGGGAGATGGCTTGTAATCCCTGAAGAAATTATAGAGGATGGCCTGGTCCGGGGGGAGCTCGCGGTAGCGGGGCTGTACTCTTTTTTCAATGTCGGTGAAGTCTTTATCGGCCAGCCTGTAGAAGCTCACAAGCAGGGTGTCCGTTCCCATCTTCAATATTTTTTCCGTGGTGCCCGGTACGGGAGCAACTGACAGGTTGAGGGGAATGGAATCGTAAAATACGTAATCGGGTTGGGCCAGTATGCTCATGTAATAATTCTGGCTGTCCCTGTCGCCGGTGATGGCGCTTACATACACTGCCTGCGACTGGCCCAGGTCGGCGGACTGGCTGGCTACAACCTTCTTCATCAGGCGGGCTTTTTCGTCGTTCCTCCGGGCTTTGAAGAGGTAAGCGGAAAAGCCGTTCTCCCTAAGGCTGTCGCTGTACAGGGCTCTCATGAAATGGAGCCGTGAGCCGCGGTAGGCCTGAAGGCGGTTGAGGGCAAAGGTTCGTTTCTCGTAAAGACTGGCTGTTTCCACTTTTTCAAAAAAGGTAGTGCCGCCGTAGAAGATCAGGTGCGTTTGGAAGGAGTAGCTGAATTTCTCCAGGTCGTATGTGATCTTGTAGCCCAGGGCCTTGTTTTCTATGATCAATGGCGCCCTTGAATGTGCGGTGACGGTCTGGGTAGCCTGGTCGAAGCGGAAGCGCAGCACCTGGGGGTTGGTGATGGTGCAGAATTTTGCAAACTGCGAGGTGCCGATGAAGTAGCTGGTGAACAGTTCACCCCATTTATTCCAGGTTTCTCTTCCCTTTGTTTCGATGGTGATGTTCTCCATTTCGTGGGCCTGTACCTGCAGCTCGATGCGTACTGCCTCATTCCCGTATTTGGGGTTCAGTGGCATGCGTTTCTTTGCATAGGAGATATGCGATACCACCAGTTCACCCGACCAACTGAAGCTGCCCTGCAGCACAAAAGCGCCCTTGCTATCGGTCACGGTGGATACAGCAGTATTGTTTATGTAGATGGTAGCGCCTGCAACCGGCGACTTTGTTCCGGCATCCACCACCACACCCTCCACCCTGTTCTGGGCGGAGAGCATTGAGGTGGTTAAAAGAAGGAGGAGAAAAAGTATACACCTGGGTATTCCCATGCCTTACAAAATATGTTTTTTGTGCAATAAACGGAAGCTGCTCAAGATGAAAGGCAAAGGCGGAGGGTAAAAGGCCTAAGGAGGGGTTTTGTGAACGGGAGATTTCAGG
>DASWNB010000027.1:0-3106 GCA_036399455.1 Flavisolibacter sp.
CGTCGCTGACGCTTACCGTGTCCAGGAACAGGGGAAGAGGAAAGTGCTGCAAGGCTTTTGAAGGAAGCGGCTTGACGGAGCCGCGCTGCAAGGGCTTGGCCTTGTCGCGGTAAACAGTTATGAGGGGCTGCACCACTTCTATCTTTCCAAAGGACAGGGTGTTGCCGTTCAGCCAGCGGTCCGTGTTCCACCCGTTGAGGAGGAGACGCGGGGCGTCGAAGGAAATATGGTCGGTTTGCCAGCCTGCGGGAGAAAGCAGCGAATCTTTTGAAGCGGCAGGCTGAAAGCTGATGCTGTCGATGGATACGAGTCTTTGAAGCTCATTGCTGTTCATTGCCGCTATGCTTATGCGGCTGCGCGGTGTTTGCACCCGCAGGCCTTCGAGGCTGAACGTGGATCTTCCCACATTACCCGGCTGTTCGCCGTCCGAAACAGTAAGCCCGCCAAGGCTCATCGTGCGCCACTCCGCGGCAGTCAGTGCCGTATCTTTTTTACGGTTTGTCCAGGAGCCATTATCAAGGGTAAGCGAGGGAATCTCCGCCTTCAATTTGCCGTAATTAAATCCCAGGTTGCGGGCCAGCAGCCGGGCCTCTCCCTCGAAGCGGTTGCCGGGCTCCAGGTACGTCAGGCGGGAAGTGGAAAGAGATACAGACTTTGCCCCGAGCCCGTCGTTCCCGCCGGAAAGACCATCGGCTGTAAAATGCAGTTGGGGAACATGCAGGTAAAAGCTCCTGTTATCCGCCTGCCAAACGGTGACTTCCGCCCATGTCGCTCTTATCCTACCCACGTCCGGAAGCGCAAAGCCCGCAGCGTTTTCTTTTCTCTTTCCATCGGTCGCCCAGTACAACCGGGGGGATTCCAACACTACAGAGTCCACCCGGCGGGAAGAATGCAAGAAATCGTTCAGCGCGGCATGAACTTTCATCACGCGTGTCAATACCACAACCGTATCCTTTCCTGAAATATGCTCCAGCTTGCTCCCCTGGAGGCGCACCTGCCTGTCGTTTATTAAAACGATATCCGAGCCCAAAGACATCGAACGTCCCCGGAAAAACAGCGCCGCCGCCTGAAGATCGAGCCCGCCCAGCACGGGAACCTTGTTTCCTTTCTTTTCCAGCTTTGCCAGGTTCAGCTTCTGCACAAATGCGGTGACATTCCCCTCCCCTGCCTGCACCACCACGCGGGTATTCTTTCCCCTGATATTGTCCAGTTGCAGGAAAAGGTCGCTGCCTTTTCCTTTTTTCCTTATATCCATACGCACTTCGCCGCTGTTCCAGTGCAGGTGGTCCAGCTTCAGCCCCTCGCGCAGCGGTCCGGTGCCCAGACCAATAGATACACCGTTCAGGGTGGCCGATGTGTTTCCCGTCTCCAGTAAAAGGCTTTTCAGCAGCAACGGCTGGCTGCTGTGGCGCAGCCCCGCTCCTTCTCCTTTCACTAAAAGCGAAGGCGTCTGGAGCACGAATCTTTTGAATTGCAGGCGGCGCAGCTCACGCACCAGTTCGCCCATCTCCTGCAAGGTGATAAGCCTGTTTATGTTCGATTCCATCGACACATCTTCCACTACCAGCCGTGTGCCCCTGCCGTTGCTGAAATGCACCTGCCCGTTGTCGATGCGCAGGCGATCCACGTGCAGGAGGCTGTCGGCCAGTTGCTGGAAGCTGCGGCTTTTGCCGGAACCCGGGACCGATGTTCTTCCCGGCGTAAAGTAAAGCACGGGTTTTTGAAGTGTTATGGCGCCTGCCCTGATGATGCGGTCAAAGAAAAGGTCGGGCAGGGAAAGGTTGTCGATGATGATGGTTTGCACGCTCATGTTGCGCTGCAACCGTTCCTGCGGGGTGGAGGTGGGATAAAGCGAAAAGTTGTGAACAAGGAAGCGGTTGTTTTGCAGGCGCAGGCTGTCGATGCTGGCCACAAAGCTGCTGTCCCTCCCATGCACCTTGTAGTCCTTCAGCAGCATGTCGAAGCTGCTGAAGCGTACGGGATCGCCGTCGCCGTTGCTGCCGATGGCAAGCCCTTTTACCTGGAGGCTGGCATCGTTAAACGCAAAATTGTTGGTGCGGCCGTTCCGCCGGGCATTGATCCTTACGGTGGCATTCCGCATGGATAAATCGCCCAGTTGCAATTCGCCCGTGAACCGTGATATCAACTCGCCTATGTTCACCCGTTTCTTTTCACTCCTGTCCTTTCGCGAAAGCGCCAGGTTCAGTTCCACCACGGGGGAAGCCAGGTAGAGCGAATCGGCCCGGAGCAGTCCCGTTTCATACAGCGAAAGAAAATCGACATTGGCGGCCTGCAAAGTATCGGCCTTTACCAGGTAACCCGAACTGTCGCGGTGCTCAAAGCCACGAAGCATGTAATTGTTGATAAAGATGCGGCCGGTCTGCGTGTTGATAAAGAAATCGCGGAAGCCCATCGTATGCTTGCCGTCGCCCAGGTCGAAGTGCTGGTCTTTGAGTGCGAGATAGATCTTTTCCGCACGTATGATGGGCTTGCGGTTGCGCCGCGTATCGGAGAACAATTTATCTATAACAAAATCAAGTCCCGATATAACCAGGGGCGGACGGCCGGAGCCGGCGGTGGTCATTTCAAAGCGGCCGTTGTCTATTTCAAAGCGCTGGATATAAAGCTTGCCCAGCACCTGCTGGAGGCTTTTGTAGATGTCGCCCCACTCGCGTACCAGCTTTACGTCGCGGCCGCCGGACTGCTGCTTTACCAGCTTAAGGTAAGGCGAGCGGCAGAAGGCGGAATCGATAAGCAACTGCTTTTTAAAAAGGAGAGGGCGGAGCTTTTGCAACTGCACCACCATTTTAGGACAGTTCACCTGGTACACGTTCCCGGCGGTATCGCTGCCCACGGTATGAAGGCTCACCCCGTCGAACTCGATGCGGCGGTGCCAGTAATTGATGGAGACTTTCTGGGCTTCGAAGGAAAGGCGGCCGTTGGATTCGATACGGACCAGCTCGCGGATGAGATATTCGGTATGCCTTACAAACCATAGATGAAAAAGCCAGGCAGCCACTGTCAGGAACAGCAGCACAAAAAGCCATATTTTCAACCGCCTGCGATTTTTCATAGAAATCTATAGGATACATTCGCATCCCAAGTT
>DASWNB010000028.1:0-7798 GCA_036399455.1 Flavisolibacter sp.
GTTTATCCCTTATCGTTTTATCGATCATCGGTTGTCGGTTGTCGGTCATCACTTCAGCACATCCAGCACCTTATACATCTTCTGCACGATGCCGGAGGCAGTGCCGTTGTAGTTGTTCACAAGGAAGGAAAAAACGTATTCGGTGCCGGAGGCGGAGCGGTGATAGCCGGTAAAGCCCTTGGCGCCGCGGATGGTGCCGCTTTTCATTTTCATGCCGTTGAACTCGGGCAGGGAAAGGTAAAAGCCGTTGAACCAGGGCGTGTTGCGGGCATGGAGCAGGATGGTAGCCTGCGCATGCGTGGTGACGCGGTTGAGCGGCGAGAGGCCCGAGCCATCTACCATGTTCAGCTCCGTTGGCGCAATGCCCCGTTCCTTCCAGGTTTCCTGCACAATGTCAACGCCTTTATCGGCGTCAGCCTTTTTTGTCTTCTGCAAAGCTATTGCCTTCAGCAGGGCTTCGCCATACAGGTTGATGCTTCTCCTGTTGAACCAGTACACGATGCTGTCCAGCGGCGGTGATTGCTCCGTGTGGATGATCTTCATCCGGCTCCTGTGTATTGCTGTTTTTGATCCATTGCCCGAAGGAAGCGTGCTGCGGATGCCTGCTCTTGAAAGGCTGTCGGCCAGCGTAAGCATGAACTGGTTGCGGGAGGAAGGCATGGCCCCGGAAATCACAAAGCGGCTTTCTTCAACGGGTATGGTGCCCCGCACGATGCCGGTAGTGGAGGTCTGCGGGAAATAGATATACGCATTATCGCCGGTGCCCTTAGCTGCGGAGGTCACGTAAGAAACAAAATTGTAGTTGTACAGCTTTGGCTGGGTGCCTGCAACAGTTACGGGGTCGCCGAGGTTGTTGCCGGAGCGGAGAATGAGGTCGTACTGGTTTTCACGCCAGTTGAGTGCGGCTGCGCCTGCGCCGTAGTAATTGCCTATGTCCTGCCAGATCCAGCCGTCGGGGATGATCTCGTAGTTCCATCCTTCCTCGTCCACTACAAGCGTAGAGAACTGGCTGATGCCTGCTTTCCTGATGCTTTCCTTCATGCGGCGGAGCACGGTGGCTTCCTTTGTTTCGTTCCAGCGCCAACTGCCCAGCGTGGGATCGCCGGAAGGCAGTATGTAGATGGGGCCCTTCAGCTTCCCTCCTTCCACGGGACCGTCTACCGCCAGCTCAGTACGGTAGCGGAAGTCTTTCCCCAGCGTCATGTACGCGGTGGCGCTGGTGATGATCTTTTGCGTGGAAGCAGGCGCCAGTCCTGTCAGGCCGTTCTTTTCAAACACCACCTTTCCCGTAGCCGCATCGATCACGTACAGCGATGCAATCCCGCTTTTCATCTGCGGGTCGGCCTCGAAATCCCTGAATGCTTCGGACAGCTTCTGCGCCACGGTCTGTGCGGAAGCAGTGCCGTGGAATGCACACAGGACGAGGGAAAGGAGCAGTATTTTTATGTAGTTGTACATTGCACTAAAATAAGCCATTCATTCATGAAAGAAGTGAACGCTTCCATAATCACCATAGGAGATGAACTGCTGATAGGGCAAACGGTTGACACCAACAGCGCGTACATAGCAACAGAATTGAATAAGCTTGGCATCTGGGTAAAACGACGTATTGCAGTGGGCGACAGGAAGGACGAGATACTGAATGCGCTGGCGGAGCAGGGAAAGGATTGCAACGTGGTCATCATCACGGGCGGCCTGGGACCTACGGCGGACGACATCACCAAGCCCGTTCTTTGCGAATACTTCAATTCCCGCCTGGTGGTGGATGAAGCGGCGCTTCAAAACGTAAAGGACATTTTCACAAAACTGAACAAGCCGCTGATAGAAAGAAACCTGAAGCAGGGCGAGGTTCCGGACAATTGCCGTGTGCTGCAAAACCGCAGGGGCACGGCGCCGGGAATGTGGTTTGAAAAAGATGGAGTTATTTATGTGTCGCTTCCCGGCGTTCCGCACGAAATGCGCGGGCTGATGCAGGACGGCGTGCTTCCGGGGCTGAAGTCGGCGCTTGATCTTCCCGTTATCCTCCACAAAACCATGCTGGTGGCAGGCAAGGGCGAATCGGAAATAGCGGAGATCATATTGGAATTTGAAAGCAATCTTCCCTCCTCCATCAAGCTGGCCTACCTCCCTGCCTACGGCATGGTACGGCTGAGGCTTACGGGAAGATCGGACGATGAAGAGCAGTTGGCTGCCGAACTGGACGACCGCTTCAGTGAATTGAAAAAGCTTGTAAAGGAATGGATGGTGGCCGATGAGGACATATCGCTCCAGGAAGCCGTAAGCCGCCTGCTGAAAAAGAAGAACAGGACCCTTTCCACCGCCGAAAGCTGTACCGGTGGCTACATCGCCCATCTCATAACTTCCCTGCCCGGCTCTTCCGCCATTTACTACGGCAGCGTGGTAAGCTATGATAATTCAGTAAAAGAAAACATACTTAAAGTCAGCTCCGGCACCCTGCAACAGCACGGCGCAGTGAGTGAAGAAACCGTTACGCAAATGGCGAAAGGCGTGCTGCAGGCACTGGGAACAGACTATGCCATAGCTACTTCGGGCATCATGGGACCCGGCGGCGGCTCTCCCGAAAAACCCGTAGGCACGGTCTGGATCGCCGTTGCAGGCAAGCACAAGGCGGAAGCCCGCAAATTCACTTTCCGCTTCGACCGCAGCCGCAACACGGAACTCACCGCACACAACGCCCTGAACCTCCTGCGCAAGTTTATCATTGATCTGGAAGGCGATTAATGCCGTTTGCGTTATTTTTGCGGCGGAACGATAACCGATGAGCGATAACCGATGAGCGATAACCGATAAGCGATGACCGATAACCGGACTTCGGTGGTCGGTGGTCTCTTATCGGTGGTCGGCCCGACTGCTTGCTAAAGAAACTTAAACTATACCTTACATATGGCTACTGTTGACCTGGTGATGCCTAAGATGGGCGAAAGTATTATGGAAGCGACCATTTTAAAGTGGCACAAGAACCCCGGCGACCGGGTAAAAATGGACGAAACCGTGCTGGAGATCGCCACCGATAAAGTGGACAGCGAAGTTCCTTCAACCGCCGAAGGCGTGCTGGAAGAAGTTCTTTATAATGTAAACGATGTAGTGCCCATCGGCACCGTAATCGCCAGGGTCAGGACAGGAGCAGAAGCTTCGCAGCCTCAAGCCCCAAGTCCAAAACCTGAAGCCGTTCAGGGTCAAACGACAACCGATAACCGTCAACCGGTAAGCGATAACACCCAGGCGGGGCAAACCTCGAACTTCAAACCTCCTGCGGCCGCCGGAGGCTTGCCGCAGGCGCAGCAAACCTCAAACTCCGCTCCCAGCGGTAACCGTTTCTACTCGCCCCTGGTGCTGAACATTGCTGCACAGGAAGGCGTGAGCATGAGCGAGCTGGAAAACATTCCCGGCACGGGTAACGAGGGAAGGGTGACCAAGAAGGACATTCTTCAATATGTAAGCGACAGGAAGAACGGCAGGCAGCAGGCCCCCGCGGCCAGGCCGCAGCAGGCACAGGAACAGCAGCAGTCGATGATCATCCCCATGAACAGGGTGGAGCAGCAACCCGCCGAAACACGTCCCGAGCCCTCCTACTCCGGCAACGTGGAGATCATTGAAATGGACCGCATGCGCAAGCTGATCGCCGACCATATGGTGCGCAGCAAGCACACCAGTCCCCACGTAACTTCCTTCACCGAAGCCGACGTAACAAACCTGGTTATGTGGCGCGACCGCGTGAAGAAGGAATTTGAAAAACGCGAAGGCACCAAGATCACCTTTACGCCCCTCTTCATAGAAGCTATCGTCCGCTGCATCAAGAAATTCCCGCTGGTGAACAGCTCCGTCGACGGCAGCCGCATCATTGTAAAGAAAGACATCAACATAGGCATGGCTACTGCATTGCCCAGCGGCAACCTCATTGTACCGGTTATCCGCAACGCGGACCAGCTCAACCTGGTAGGACTGGCCAAACAGGTAAACGGCCTGGCGGACAGTGCCCGTAACAACAAACTGAAACCCGAGGATATTGCCGACGGCACCTTTACCCTCACCAACGTGGGCACTTTCGGCAGCCTGATGGGAACTCCCATCATCAACCAGCCGCAGGTAGCCATCCTGGCCGTAGGCGCCATCAAGAAGCGTCCCGTGGTCATTGAAACACCGCACGGCGACAGCATAGCCATCCGCCACATGATGTATCTCTCCCTCAGCTATGACCACCGCATCGTGGACGGCAGCCTCGGCGCCACCTTCCTGACCGCGGTAGCCAATGAGCTGGAGAACTTTAAAGCGGATAGAGAGTTATAGATGATAACCGATAAGAGACCACCGATAACCGAAGCTTACGTCTTAGTGTCACTCCGCGCCTTTGTGTCTCCGTGGTTCAACAAGGAAACACAGGCGTGAAGGAAAGCACTAAGACAATGAATATCGGTGGTCGGTGGTCTATTATCGGTTATCCTCTCTCTTCTACTTTCCAAACCTCTTCCTCTCCAGCCAAATCCTTGTTTTAAACAATCCCTTCTTGCGGTGCACAACGAACAGATCCCCGTACTGGGAATCCGGGAGGTCCGTGAGGGTGGACTGGCCCAGGAGGGCGTTCACGATATTATCTACCGTATTGCTGTGGCCTGCGATGAGGAGGTTGCCACGGGCGGATTTCCACCGGCTTATATAATGATCGAGGCTGTCGTTGGAATAGACCCGTATGGGGATGCCCGACTGTGTGCTGTAAGGCTGAAGTGTGGAACGGGTGCGGATGGTATTGGACGACCAGAGGGTGTTGATGGCATGTCCCCCCAGGCTGTCGCGCAGGGCCAAAGCCCTGCTGCTGCCGGCTTCGGATAATGGCACATCGCTTGTCATATTACCGGTAGGGGCAGCTTTTTCCGCATGCCGCACCACATAATAACGGGTGGAACTGCAGGAAGCGAAAAAGCACAGGACGGCGATACAAATCATGGGTCTGAACATGGCTCAATAATTAACAAATTAAAGATAGTGAGTGCTGGCTTTTAAAAGCGGTATTTATTAAATTGAGAGAGTAAATTCAGGAACTATGAAACAGTTATCAGAAACCTGGTTCGCGGAGGGGTACATCGATTTCGAACTGAAAAAATATACGCTGCTCTCCTACCTCCAGGAGATCAACAAGTATTTCAACGAGAATAAACTATATCCCCAGCTTTCCGACCTTATTTTCCATTACAACAACCTCATTGCCTTCAGGGAAAACAAAAGATACCTGCAGGAGCATTTCCCCAAAAAACTCACCGGCCTCCAGATAGAAAAGCTGCAACTGCTGTACGAGCAGATGATAGACGACGACGACCTGATGCAGGAACTGGAAGAGATCATCCAGTTTTCAGAAGGTCGGATGAAAACCACGATAAGCAACGGCGCCGAAATTTACGAGTTCGTGGAAGAACAATTAAGGATAGCGCCCGTCGGACTGGTTTCGCTGGACGTGCAGGAAGGCTATTTCTTCCTGAGTGCTGGTAATTCCCGCGACACCCGCATCTACCAGTACCGCCTTTCCATTTTCGAAAAGCACGATGAAAGATACCGCAGCATCAAAACCAGCTATCTCGACCTCCAGAACCGCAGCATTTTCACTACCTACGAGCAGATCAAGTACGAGCTGATAAAAACCCATAGCGCCGTGCCCAATCCCGCCGTGTACAGCATCGAAACAGGCCTTACTTTCCCCGTGGAAGAAACGCTGCTGCCCATAGCCAAGCGCTGCCTGGTAAAGTACATCAGCCAGCCGGCAGCATAAGGGTTTCTGGTTCCTGGTTTGAAGTTTCTGGTTGAGGGAACCCTTTGCGCTTCTTTGCGTTTCCTCTGCGTCCTTTGCGGTTAACAACACTGAACGCAAAGACCGCAAAAATCGCAAAGCAGAATCCCATGCAGGATTCAAAATAAAAAGTTCAAAGTCCATAACCAGTAGTTTGAGCTACAGGCTATGGACTTTGAACTTTTATTGAAGTACCAGCCTTAAGACTTACGGCTTAAGGCTTCGGACTAATAATTAAGCTTGAACGAATTAAAGAACTTCTCCCTGGCAGCGGCCTGGGGCAGGTGGTCTTTTTCGTAGAAGGAGAAGCTGTACATTTTGTTGCCTATGAAGATGTTCTTGTTGTACATCTTGTTGAGGGCGGCAGTATCGCTCTTGCCCATGTCGATCACGTATTCAAAGGTCATTTTTCCGGAGGTGGTGGTCTTCTTTTCGGAGATCAGGGTAGCTCCCTCGATCTGTCCCAGGATGCCCTCCTTGAACTGTGCGAAGGATTCATCCTTTCCCATTTCACCGGCAAGTGTGGCGGAATCCATGCCGAATTTTTCAAAATCAAGCACCATGGCCATGCAGCGGGCATTGGGACCGGAATCGGCCACCCATACGGCATTGCCGCTCATTTCCTTTTCTTCGGGTTTTGCAGGGAAAGCAACGCTTACACGGTCATCGAGTTTTACAGTGATCCAGTCAATGGTGGTGGCAAAAGCCAGTGAGGGCAGGAGTAAAAGGGCGAAAAGCTTTTTTCTCATAGCGGTTTTTGTTTGTTTTGATAATTGTGTCCTTAGCTTGACTGCCGCTGCTTCCAGTTGGTTGCATACGGGCCGCTAAATATAGGGTTTTTGGGTAAAAGGTGAAAGGCGGAAGGTAAAAGGCAGAAGGTAGAAGGAATTAGGGATTGGGAATTGGGAGAGACTAACCGCCAAGACGCCAGGGCGCAGGAAGAAAACGCACCCGGTGCAGAAATATCCTCGCGTCTTGGCGTCCTGGCGGTAAAATCCTCATTTTTTTTAGCGGCAGGCTCATCGGCAGAATAAAGCTATGGCTCGCAGCTTTACTCAATCTCCAACCCCCACTCTCTTCCCTTCTTCACGGCCGGTATTCCCTCTGTGATCCAGCGGGCCGGTTTTTCGCCCTTGAGGAGCCAGTCGAAGTATTGCTGCTGGCGTATTTGTATGTCCTTGCGGTTCTTTCTTTCTATCAGGTTGTGAGCTTCACCGTTGTAGTTGAGCATCCATACCTGCTTGCCCAGCCGCCTCATGGCGGTGAACAGCTCGATGCCCTGGTACCAGGGAACCGCACCATCCGCGTCGTTGGACATGATCACCCGGGGCGTTTTTACCTTGGGCAAGTGGAAGAAGGGAGAGTTCTCGATGTACAGGTCGGGCTTTTCCCATGGAGTGGCGCCGATGCGGCTCTGCCCCTTCTCGTACATCAACTGGCGGTTCACACCGCTCTCCCAGCGTATGCCGCCATAAGCCGAGAACATGTTGGCCACCGGTGCACCGGCCCAGGCAGCCTTGAACATCGGCGTTTGCGTCAGCAGCGCCAGCACCTGGTAACCGCCCCAACTTTGTCCTTGTATGCCTATATTCTTTGCATCCACCCATTTACGGCGGGCCAGCGCCTGCGCACCGCTTACAATGTAGTTATAGGCATCCCTGGCGGGATGGCCTTTGGTATAGCTGATGTCGGGGGTGAACACCAGGTAGCCGCGGCTCACGAAGAAAGGAATGTTCAGGCGGCTTGTCGTGGGTGCAGGAGCAACGTAGTGGTACATGTTGTCCGACATCTTCTCATAGAAGTAGATGAGCATCGGGTACTTGCGGGTGGAGTCGAAGTCCTCCGGCTTGTACAGGATGCCGGTGGATTCCTTGCCGTCGAAAGTTTTCCAGCGGAACAGTTCCTCCGTGCCCCAGTTGTAGCCCGACTGGAATTCATTGATAGAAGAAAGCTTCTCTTCCTTTACGGTTGTCTTCGTGATCTTGGCGTCCTTACCATCTG